>CAZMQP010000006.1:0-8668 GCA_964568385.1 uncultured bacterium | reverse complement strand
CAGCGAGAGTAAGAAGCTTCTTCATGATGGGTTGCCTCCAGGGGGATGAAGCAGGAACTCAGCGCGGGATGTCAGGCAACTCGACTTACGGGTTCCGGTCCGAGACTGCCAGGTCATCTCGATCGGGTTCCCGCGGCCGCCCCCCCGAGTGGGGGGCGGCCACTGTCAGAACGCGATACGGATCAGGGGTTGCAGAACGCGCCCGAGAGGGCGGTGCTGTACGGGCCGAACAGCTGCGACACCAGCGTGCCGATGTCGGCAGGCGACAGGACGCCGGAGCAGTCGAGGTCCGAACGGCTCTTGAAGCCACCGAACAGGTCACCGACGAGCGCGCCGATGTCACCAGGCGACAGACCGCCGGCGCCGTTCTGGTCGAACGCCGCGACGCCGATGCTGCCGAGGTTGACGCCGTCGGCGATGACGCGGGCGCAGCCCGTCGTGGCGCCAGGCGTGTTGCCCGAGTTCTGGGCGCCGCCGACCACGATGAACGTCACCTGACCGGCCGCATCCGACGTGAGACGCACCGTGTGCGCCGCACAGTTCTGAACGAGCCCGGCCGGCTGGCCGCCGTTCTGCACGCGGATGTCCGCGGGCACGGCGCAGTTCGCGAAGTCGAGCACGACGGTGCTGTTCGCGATCGGGTTGTTGGCGAGGTCACGCACGGTCACCGTGAAGGCGCCGTTCGGAGCGGCGACGCCGCCCGCATCCTTGTTGACGAGCTTGATGCAGGTCGCCGAGAAGCTGGAGTTACCGGGGCTGGGCACGCCCGCGAACGCCGTCGCAGCCACCGCGAGACCACACACGGTCATCGCAGCCTTGCGAAGTAGACCAGTCATCGTTGCACCTCCGAAAAAGTGGTAGGAACCTGTTGCAGAGTTCGAAGCAAGGCTCAGTTGCACGCAATCAGGTCTGGCTGCGAGCCACCTCCTTTCGAACCCTGTGTTGAGATGAGCGATCGAGTCCAGGAGCCTCCGCGGGAGGTCATCTTCCGCGTTGGCAAGGCGTTCCAAGACGAGGGAAGTCTAGGAAAGCTGGTTTGGGAGTGTCAAGGATGTTATTCGTCCGGGCTCTCCGGAACCCCTCCGACCGTCCCTCCCGGAGTCCCCTGCGGGGGGGCTGCCGACCCCTCCGAACGGCTCCGGGCGGGTGTTCCGCCCCACCCCCGGCTAGTCCCCGGGAGTCTGCCGCGGGCCCCGAAGGAGCAGCGCCGCGGGGATGATCACGCAGTAGCCGGTCACCAGCAGGACCGGAGCGAGGGTGACCGACCCCCCCGCCAGGGCCATGTATCCCGCCGCCAGGGCCACGACTCCGAGCGCCAGGAGCGCCGAATTGACGACTCCCCAGCGGAATCCGAGATCCACCTCGGCGGCGGGTCCCTTGGGCTTGATGGACTTGGGGCGGGTGACGCGGCTCTGAGTGCTCATCGGGATCCTCTCGCCTCGGGTGGCTCGGAACACGACAGCCGGTGACTCCGGCCGACGGGTCGTCGTCCGGGATCACCGGCTGTCCGGGTAGCCTTCACGAGGCCCGGGGCACGGTGGTCCCAGCGAGGACCCTTCGTGTGCCGCCGCCTCCAACGGGGCGCATAGGGTTCTACCCTGCGAGCCCGCGTGGGTTCCCAGCCGGTGGGTCGAAGGACCCCTCGGGCGCCGTCCAGTGCCGGACCCGGGTCGGGCGAACGACCCCGGCAGGCAGCTGACGGTTCCACAATCGCTTGCGGCTGGTGCAGCGGCGGCCGAGCGAGGGTAGCACGGGGCGCAGCGGGGCGCCTCAGGGGGCGAGGCTGTCCACGGGCACGAGCGCATCCGAGGGCGGTCCGATGGAGACGAGGCTCTCGGCCGCGGCGGCCGCGGCCGCGCGCCGCGCCTCGAACACGGCGCGCAGCGCGCGTGCCGACTCGATGTTGGCGAGGTGCTGCGCGTAGGTCTGCGCGAAGAAGTGCTGGCCGTCGCCGCGCGCCACGAAGTAGAGGTCGCGGCTGTCGGGGTCGGGCGACACGACGGCGTCGATGCTCGCCTGCCCGGGGCTGCAGATCGGACCCGGCGGCAGACCGTCGTTGAGGTAGGTGTTGTAGGGCGACTCGAAGCGCAGGTCGCGCAGCGTCAGGCGCGAGCGCGGACCGCGGCCGAGCGCGAAGCCCACGGTGGGATCGGCCTGCAGCCGCATGCCGATGGCGATGCGGTTCAGGTACACGCGCGCGATGCGCGGCCGCTCGGAGTCCACCTGCGCCTCGGCCTCGACGATCGAGGCGAGCGTGAGCAGTTCGTGGGGGCCGAAGCCGAACGGCAGCGAATCGCGCCCCGCCGTGGCGCGCGCGACGCGGTCGCGCGTGCGCGCGACCATGGTGCGCAGCACCACCTCGGGCGCGGTGCCGGGCAGCCACTCGTAGGAATCGGGCGCCAGCCAGCCCTCGATCGAGGGCGCGGTGATGCCGAGCGAGTCGAGGAACACCGGGTCGTGGCCGAGCGAATCGATGGCCTCGGCGGGCATGCCGATCCGGCGCTCCAGCAGCGCGGCCACCTCGCGCAGCGTCAGGCCCTCGGGCACGGTGAGCAGGTCGAGGCCGTACATGCCGCGCTCGAGCGCCCGCAGCAGCGCCGGCACGGTCATGCCGCGCACGAAGCTGTACTGCCCGGCCTTGATGCGGCGGTCGAGGCGCATGAGACGCGCCAGCACCAGGAAGCCGGCGCTCGAGCGGATGAGCCCCTGGCGCTGCAGTTCGGCGGCGACGCGCGGCAGCGACTGCCCGCGCACCACGATGAGCGTGCGCCGCTCCGGCGCGGGGAACGGCCCCGCCGGCAGCAACAGGTCGTAGGCGGGCACCAGCACGGCCGCGAGCAGCAGCAGCCACGTCCAGCGCAGCGGCCGGAAGGGCCGGCTCACGCCTCCTCCCCGCTCTCGCCCGAGGGCGGATGGGCGCGCGCGCGCCGGGCGGCCTCACGCGCCAGCCAGTCCTCGAGCAGCACCCGCGCGGCGCCCTCGTCGATGCGGCCGCGGTCGCGGCGGCGCCGGCCCGCGCCGCCGAGGCGCTCCTCGGCGGCCACCGAGGTGAGGCGCTCGTCCAGCAGTTCCACCGGCAGGCCGCAGGCCGCGCGCAGCGCCTCGGCGAGCCGCTCGGCGCCGCGCGCCGCCTCGCCGCGCTCGCCCGAGGGCTGCAGCGGCCAGCCCACCACGATGCGCTCGGCCTCCTCGGCCCTCGCCACGGCGGTCACCTGCGCCACCGCGTCGGACAGGCTGCGCACCTGCAGCGTCGGCCGGCCGCTCGCCAGGATCTGGAGCGGGTCGCACACCGCGACGCCCATGCGGCGCTCCCCCCAGTCCACCGCGAGCACGACCGCCACGGAGACGGCCTCAGCCTTCCGCGGCCTGGCTCTGGTCCGACGTGCGGTGCTTGACGAGGTGGCAGGTGGTGCCCTCGGCGTCGAACTTGAAGGTCACCTCGTCGCAGCACGAGCGCATGATGAAGATGCCGCGGCCGCGCATGTCGAAGAGGTGGTCCGGGGTCGTCACGTCGGGGGTGACGTGCCCGAGGTCGAAGCCCTTGCCCTCGTCGTGGACGATGACCTCGAGCCGGTCGGGGAAGAGCAGGAAGCGGGTCTCGAAGGTCTTGAGCGGGTCGCGGGCGTGGCCGTGCTGGACGGCGTTGGTCCCGGCCTCGATCACGGACATGCTCACCTGCGAGGCGGCGTCCTCGTCGAAGTCCATGCGCTCGCAGACGGCGAGGGCGACCCGGTCGAGCACACCGAGCAGCTCGAGCCGGCTGGGCAGCCGCAGGGTGATGACCTCGGGAATGGGCGCGTCGGCCATGTGGCTCTACCGATGGAGTGGAGGATGGGCCCGAAGCAGCTCGAGCGCGTGGGCGAGATCGTCCGGTATCGGGGATTCGAACGCGAGGCTCTCCCCGGTGACCGGATGGGGCAGCGCCAATCGCACCGCGTGCAGCGCCTGCCGGGTCATCACCCGGAGCAGAGCGTCCGCGAGGCTACGCTCCGCGGGCCTGAGGCTCAACGTCTTTCTCAGGCGCCCGCCGTAGGTGGGGTCGCCCAGCACCGGGTGCTTGAGGGCCGCCAGGTGCACACGGATCTGGTGGGTGCGGCCGCTCTCGAGCTCCAGTTCGAGCCGCGTGGCCGAGCCGAAGCGCTCGAGCACGCGCCACCGCGTGCGCGCCGGCCGGCCGCCGCCGCGCACCACGGCCATGCGCGTGCGCAGGCGCGGGTCGCGCCCGATCGGCAGGTCGATGACGCCCTCGGCGGGCCCGGGATCGCCCCACACGAGCGCGTGGTAGGTGCGCCGCACCGTGCGCTCGCGCAGCGCCTCGACCAGCGCCAGATAGGCCGCCTCGGTCTTGGCCACCACCATCAGCCCGGTGGTGTCGCGGTCGAGCCGGTGGACGATGCCGGGCCGCCCCTCGCCGCCCACCGCGCCGATCCCGGGCGCGTGGTGGAGCAGCGCATGCACGAGCGTGCCCGTCTGCACCCCCGCGCCCGGGTGCACCACCAGCCCGGCCGGCTTGTCGAGCACGAGCAGGTGGTCGTCCTCGTGGACGATCGCCAGCGGCATCGCCTCGGCGACCAGGCGCGAGCGGCGGCGGTCGGGCACCTCGACGGTCACCCGGTCGCCGGCCTTGAGCTTCAGCGACTGCCGCGCCGTGCGGCCGTTGACGCACACACGGCCCTCGTCCATCAGCGCCTGCAGGCGGTTACGGGAGAGTCCGATCCGTTCCCTGGCCAGCCAGCGGTCCACCCGCTGACCCGCCCGTTCCGGGGGGACGGTCAGCTCCAGGGTCCGTGTCATGCGAGATGCTCTCCGGATGCGGCGGCGCCCGCAGGGGCGCCGGCTCGTGACTGTCGCGCGTCCACACCAGCGCGAACAGCGCCACGCCGGTGGTGACGCAGATGTCGGCGACGTTGAAGACGGGGAACTCGTGACGTCCCCAGGCGAGCAGGATGAAGTCCACCACCTCGCCCGTGGCGAGGCGGTCGATGAGGTTGCCGACGGCGCCGCCCAGGATGAGCGCGAGCGCCAGGTGCCGCGCCCGCGTCAGCTCGCGGGCGCGCAGGAACAGCACGAGCACCGCGATCGACGCGATGATCGAGAACACGTAGAACGGGAAGCTCTGGCCGGCGAACAGCCCGAACGCGATGCCCGAGTTGCGCGTGTAGGTGAGGCGCACGAAATCGCCCACCACGCGGATCGGCTCGGCGAACGCGAGATGGTCGGTGGCCCAGTGCTTGGTCCATTGGTCCGCCGCCACGCACACGGCGGCGACGGAGATGAGCAGCGGGAAGGAGCGCTTCACTCGGCCTCGGCCGCGGCTTTGGCCCCCGAGCGCTGCTTGCGCTCGAGCTTCTCCTGCTCCGCGATCGTGTAGCGCGCCCACGGCAGCGCCTCGAGCCGCGCCCGCAGGATGGGCACGCCGCTCGCCTCGCAGATGCCGTAGGTGCCGGCGTAGATGCGCTTGAGCGCGTCACGCACCTCGACCAGCAGGCGGCCCTCCTTGGAGGCGATGTCGAAGCTGATCTCGCGCTCCATCGAGTCGGTGCCGGCGTCGGCCATGTGCGAGGAGTAGCCCGAGATCTCGCTGGCCGAGTCGCGCGGGTTCACCTTGAGCACCGTGCTCTCGAGGTGCCCCATCTCGCCCATGATGCGCGCGTGCTCCTCCTGGAGCCGGCGCTCGAAGTACTCGAGTTCCTTCTTGGTGAGCTTGCCCTCGGGCGGCGTTTCCTTGGCGGCCGGCCGCGGCGCGGGCTCGGGACGGCGCTCGGGCACCGGGCGCGCGTTGGCGGCGGGCTTGATGCGCTGCTGGCTCTCGGGGGGCAGCACCCCGAGCGGGATGACCGGTGCGGGCGGGCGCGTGCTGATCTTGGCCTTGCGGCCGCCGGCCGGCGCCTTGTCCACGGCCGAGGGCCGGATGGCGCCGGGCGTGCTGGGCACGAGACGGCTGACGAGCTTGCCCGTGAGCGCGGGCTTGGCCGGGGCCGCCGGCGTGCCCTTGACCGCGGGCTTGCCGATCACCTTGGGCGCGGCGGTGCCCTTGACGGCGGGCTTGCCGATCACCTTGGCGGCGGCCGGCTTGCCCTTGACGGCGGGCTTGCCCACGACCTTGGCCGCGGCGGGCTTGGGCCTGGCCACGGCCTTGGCTGCCGGCTTGGCGGCGGGCTTGGGCTTGGCCTTGCTCTTGGCCGGCGCCGCCTTGCGGACGGCCGGCTTGGGGGCGGCCTTCTTCGCCACCTTCACGGCCTTCTTGGCCGGCTTGGCGGCGCTCTTCTTCACCGGCTTCTTCTTCGCGGTCGCCATCGTGCACACCTCCCCTTCGGCCGATCCCCGTGGGACGGCCCGCTACTGCGCCTCATCCAGCCGCCGCACCACCTCGGTCACGAGGCGGGTGAGCGTCGGCGCCGTGCGGCCGGCCACGGCCAGCACGGCGGCGATGTCCACCGGATGCAGCGCATCCGGCAGACAGATGTCCGTGACGACATTGAACGCGAGCACGCGCTGCCCGCCATGGATCGCGACGATGTTCTCGGGCACCAGCGACATGCCCACGACGTCCGCGCCGATCGCGCGGAGGAACCGGTACTCGGCCGCGGTCTCGAGGTTGGGCCCCGCGACCGCGACGAACACGCCGCGCCGGAGCGCGATGCGCTCCTCGAGCGCCACCTTCTCGGCGAGCGCCACGAGCGGCCGCGCGTAGGGCTCGCTCATGTCGGGGAATCGCACGCCGAGTGCCTCGTCGTTGGGACCGATGAGCGGGTTGGCGCCCATCAGGTTGATGTGGTCCGTGGTCACCACGATGGAGCCCGGGGCGAGGCCCGGCGCCATGCCGCCGCAGGCGTTGGTGATGACCAGGGTGCGGCACCCGAGCGCCTTGAGGACGCGCACCGGGAAGCCCACCTGGACCATGTCGTAGCCCTCGTAGAAGTGGACGCGGCCCTTCATGACCGCCACCGGGCGGCCCGCCAGCCGCCCCAGGTGCAGCTCACCGGCATGGCTCTCGACCGTCGAGCGCGGGAAGTGCGGGATGTCGGCATAGGGCACCACGGCCTCGGTCTCGAGCGCGCCGGCGAAGTCCCCGAGCCCGGTGCCGAGGATGATGCCGACCTCGGGGCGCGTCCGCGCACGCGCGCGCACCGCCTCGGCCGCCTCCTCGATCCGCTGCCTGAGCTCGATCACGTCACCTCCGTGGTTCCTGCGCCGCCGCCCACTCGTCTCCAGACCCCGTCGGCCGAGCGGCCGAGGAGCCCCTCACGGCGTGCGCCCGGCTGCACGCGCACCGCGAGTCTCGCGTTCATCGCATGCGGAACGCGATGTCGTGCAGCGTCGGCACGAGGAACCCGCGGCCCGCGAACTGCACCAGGATCATGACCAGCAGCGGCGCGAAGTCGATGCCCCCGAACGCCGTCGGGAAAGCGCGCCGCAGCGGGTCGCAGACCACGCCCGAGATGCGCTCGAGCACGTCGGCGATGGGGTTGCCGCGCGCGCCCGGGAACCACGACAGCACCGCGTTGATGAGCAGCACGATGATGAGCGCCTGGAAGGCGAAGTCGAGCAGGTTGGCCAGCATGCCGAGCAGGTTGCCGATGATGAACACGTCGCCCTCCTCAGGGTGCCGCGGCCGGACGCGCACCGAAGATCGCGCTGCCGACACGCACCAGCGTGGCGCCTTCCTCGACGGCGACCTCGAAGTCGCCGCTCATCCCCATGGACAGTTCGGGAAGCGGCAGGCCGATCGCCCGCGACAACCCGTCCCGCAGTTCGCGCAACCGGACGAAGCCGGCCCGCGCATCCTGCGCGCGTTCGACCGGCGCCCCCACCGTCATCAGGCCCCTCAGGGCCAGGCGGGGCATCGTCCGCACCTGCTCGGCCAGCGGCGCGAGCCCCGCGGGCGCGACGCCGAACTTGCTGGCTTCTCCACTGACGTTGACCTCGATGAGCACCGGGATGTCCCGGCCCGCCGCCTCGGCGCGCCGCTCGAGCGCCGAGGCCACTCCGGCATCGTCGATGCCGTGCACCAAGTCGAAGAGCGCCAGCGCCTTGCCGGCCTTGTTGCGCTGCAGGTGACCGATCATGTGCCACCTCGCCGCCTGCCGCGGCACCACCTGCTGATGGGCCTCGGCCTCCTGCACCCGGTTCTCGCCGAGATCGGTGAGTCCCAGTTCCACCGCCTCCGCCACCGTCGCGGCCGGCAGCGTCTTGATGACGCCGACGAGCGTGACGGCCCCCGGGGCGCGACCGGACCGCCCAGCGGCGTCGGCGACCCGGCCCCGCACCGCGGCGAGGCGGTCGCGAAGCGAGGGGGTGGGGTTCACGGGACGCGGCAGGGTAGTCGCGCGGGGTCGCCGGTTCAAGCGGGCGGCCGCGGCTCCGCCCCCCGCGCCGGCCCGCTCAGGCGGCCGCTCGCCCGCTGCGGCCGCGCATCAGGGCGAGGTAGACGACCGCGGCGATGGCGAAACCGGCGAACCAGGCGTACGAGTAGATGCCCGTCCACACCCCCCCGAGGGAGCCGAACCGGGCCGGAAGCGCCTGGGCGAGGAAGCCGGGGACGCACGGGGCCACGCCCGCCACCAGCGCCGCGATGGCCGCCGGGTTGACGCCGCCTCGGTACTCGTAGCGGCCGCCGCGGCGGTAGAGGTCGTCCACGTCGAGTTCGCGCCGCCTCAGCACGAAG
>CAZMQP010000005.1:0-25382 GCA_964568385.1 uncultured bacterium | reverse complement strand
ACGCGAAGGGACTCCATCTACCTGGTCGGGGCTCGCAACCGACTTGAGAACCCCTTCGCCCCCGACGAGTGGGACGACCACATCCTCCTACACGAGTACGGCCATCATCTCGCGCGGCTGGGCGGGTTCCACTACTCCCATCCTCCCGGTACTCCGGACGCCTGCGCCCAGCACGGGCTCGAACACGCAATCGAATGCCCGCCCGGCTCGTTCCTGCACGGTCTTGCTTGGGAGGAGGGCTGGTGCCACTTCGTCGCTGCGCTCCTCGACAGCTCGCCCGCCACTTCGATTCTGCGCGACTCGGGAATCGACACGGCAGGGGTCATCAACCGCTTCACGTTCGACCTCGAGACGGGCATGGGCAGGATCTCGCGAGATGGGATCAGCAACGTGATCACCTTCGCCACCAACGACTCCGGCCCCGCGTTCGAAGGCGCCAACGCCGCCGCCCTGTGGGACTGGGTCGATTCCATCGACGACGATCAGAACAGCGATGGCTGCGGCGATCACTTGTCCGAGCCGTTCGAACGCTTCATCCCGGTGTTCGAGGACCTCGCGCTCGGCTCCAACCGCATCGACAGCCTCGTCAACCTGTACATGGCCTACCAGTCCAAGTACCTGACCGGCGACCTCGTCGCCTCTCGCACCCTGTTCCAAGTCCTCTGCGAGCACGGGTTCTGGCAGCAGGGGGACGATCGCGACACGGTGGGCCATGTGGATGTGGGGGACCGCATTCCGCAACCGGTCGTGTTCTCGGTCTCGCCCACATTGAGCAGCGGCCCGGTGCGCTTCAGCCTGTCCGGTGGTCATGCTCCGGGGTCCGAAGCGCCGCGGTTCGCCCTCTTCGACGTCGCGGGTCGTGTGCTGTGGAGAGGAAGGCCGGAGCTTGCCGCCGACGGCACATGGCATTCTTCGTGGGACGGCCGCACGCCCAGTGGCTCCGGAGCAGGTCCCGGGCTCTACTTCGCGCGATGCACCACAACGGACCGGGCGTTCTCACGCACGCTCGTCCTCAGGAGGTGACCATGGGAACGTCCGTGCGGCGCGCGACTCGAGGCTTGGCAGGAGTCGCCCTGGGAACTTTGTTCCTGTTGGGGGAATGCGCGCATGCCAGTGTGATTCACGGGCCGCCACCCGGCCCCGCCGGCCCACCCGCGTCGATGAGCACCTTCTGGATTCGATACGACGGCTCCGACACTCTGAATCTCCGGACGAGGGTCTACTTCAACAGCGCCTGCACCGAGTGGCGAGGGGAGTGGCGGATCCAACTTCCCGAGGGCCTTGAGCTCGTAAGCGGCGCTCTGCAAGGCAGTGGCCTCACTCGTGACATCAAGGGAGGGCACGATGCCCGCGTCCGCTGTATTCGCTGGGGCACGTTCGTCGTACGTGGCTGGTTCAGAACCGGCATGGACTCACTGAACTGGACGAGCCACGATTATCAGGTGGAACTGCGCGCGACCCCCGACAGCTTCGAGTATCGAGAGACCCCTTCCCCCCCCCTGAACGTCACGAACTGGAAGCACGTCCTCGGCGGAGTTCACCATCGCGGTGTGAGGTGGGTCGGCTTGCTATGGCTCCCACTCGACCCCGGCGAGAGCGAAGCGGTCGAGCCGGGATTCGATGAGCGCAACCTGAAGTCGCCTCCGCCCGCACTGCACAAGGCCTCGGCCTCCGTGGCCCAAGCAGCCGGTCAGGACTCCGTCGTGTCCATGCCCGTCCTCGTCGCAGTCGCCCGCAATGGAACCGTGAAGGGTGTCTACACGCACATGCGAGGCACCCACAATGCGATCCTCGAGGCAGCCGTCGAGGCGGCACGGCAATGGACGTTCACGCCCGCCAAGTCGTTCGGACAGCCCGCCTCGGCCCTCTACGAGATCCGTGTACCCGTCCGAGCCCCGCTCGCGATCGCCCGGAAGCACAAGTTCTGAGATACACCACCGTCCCATGCATGCCGCCCGTAACCCGCGTGCATTCCGCCACTTTGAGCATCAAGCCGCCGCTCGGTTGGGCCGATACACCCAGCGGCAGGCATCCGACCCCGTGCTTCAGGCCCCTCAGCCGAGCGTCGGGTGGCACATCCCGCACCGACCCTTCTCCATGCCGCACGGAGCCTGGCCATGGCACCCGCACGCCGTTCCCATCGGCGTGGGGGAACGTCGTGCAGACCCAACCAGGGAGGTTCCGGCGATGCATCGCATCCACATGCGCGTCCTCGCGCTGCTCCTCGCCGTCGCGGCTTCGTCCGCCCCGGCGCCGGCGCTTGCGAAGGACGCCGTCACCATCGCGCTCCAGGCGAACAAGGTGACCCACGAGAAGGGCCGTGAGGCCCTCGTCCCCGCCGAGAAGGCCAAGCCCGGCGAGGTGATCGAGTACCGCGCCACGTACACCAACTCGAGCACGCAGGCCGTGCGCGAGGTGTGGGCGACGCTGCCCATCCCCGCAGGCCTCGAGTTGCTGCCGCCCTCGGCCGCACCGGGCCAGTGGCTCGCCAGCATCGACGGCAAGGCGTTCGCGCCCGCGCCGCTGATGCGGCGCGAGACCACGCCCGCGGGCATCGAGGTGCTGCGCGAGATCCCGGCGAGTGAGTACCGCTTCCTGCGCTGGTCGCTGGGCACGCTGCCCGCGAAGCAGTCGCGCACGGTCGCGGCGCGTGCACGCGTCACCGAAGCGGCCGTCGCCGCCTCGGTCCGCTGACGCCCTCGCTGTCGCACGCCTGAGCCGCGCCCCACGCGGGCGCTCTCACGCGCGCACCCCTCGACCCCTTCTCAAGGCCCACACCCACCCCTCGGAGTGTGTCCATGTTCCGCATGCAGTCCGCCGGCACCGTCCGGCACCGTTCGCGCCTCGGCGCCGTGATGCTCGCGGCCGCGGCGCTGGCGTTCGGATGGAGTGGCGCCGCGTTCGCCGCGCCTCCCGCCGGCACGCCGATCGGCAATCAGGCCACGGCCACGTACCTCGACGCGACGTCCACGCTGCACAGCATCACGTCGAACCCGGTCATCACGATCGTGCAGCAGGTGGCGAGCTTCACCCTCACCGCCAATGGCGTCCGCACAGCCGCGCCGGGCGGCGCGGTCGCGTTCCCGCATGTCCTCACCAACACGGGCAACGGCAGCGACGTGTTCCCGCTGACGCTCGTCAACCTGGGCGGTGACGACTTCGACCTCACCGGCCTCTCGATCTACGAGGACGCCGACGGCAACGGCGTGGCCGACAACTTCACACCGGTCACCACGACCACGGCGCTCAACCCCGGCCAGGCGTACCGCTTCGTGGTGCAGGGCTCCGTACCGGGCACGCAGGTCGCGGGCGACCTCGCACGGGTGCGCGTCTCGGCCGTCAGCACGTTCGACGGCGGGCAGTCGGCATTCAATGACGACGAGGTCACGGTCACCGGCAACGCGGTGATCAGCGTCACCAAGGGCATCAACGTCTCCGCCGGCGCCTCGCCGAGCGGGCCGTACACCTACACTCTCAGCTACACCAACGCCGGCAACGCCACGGCCACGGGCCTGCGCCTGACCGACATGATCCCCGCGGGCATGACCTACGTGCCCGGCTCGGCGCGATGGAGCGTCACGGGCGGCACCGCGCTCACCGACGCCGACTCGACCGACGCCCAGGGCATCGCCCCCAACACGGTGCGATTCGACTTCAACGTCGCCACCGGTGGCGCGGTGACGGCGCTCATCAACCGCGTCCCGTCCGGCCAGTCCGGCACCGTGACGTTCCAGGTCAGCGTCAACGCGGGCCTCGCGCCGCAGACCATCGACAACTCGGCGCGCTACGCGTTCAACGACGGCGCCGGCAACGTGGGCCCGTTCTTCACCAATCTCGCGCCGTTCACGGTGAACCAGGCGGTCAACGCCACGTTCACCGGCCAGACGGTGGCGAGCGCGCTGCAGGGCTCGAGCGTGCTGTTCACCAACACGCTCACCAACCTGGGCAACGGCACCGACACGTTCGACATCACGTTCAACAACCTGTCCTTCCCCGCGGGCACGTCGTTCCAGCTGCTCCAGTCCGACGGCGTCACGCCGCTCAATGACTCGAACGGCAATTCCATCCCCGACACCGGCCCGCTCGCGGCGGGCACCACCCGCACCGTGGTGCTCCGCGCGACGCTGCCGCCGGCGGCGACCGGCGGCCCGTTCCAGGTGCAGAAGACCGCGGCCTCGCAGGCGAGCCCGGGCTTCAGCGTCACCGCGACCGACCAGCTGACCGCGATCGTGGCCAACTCGGTGGACATCACCAACGACGCTCCGCTGCCGGGCGGGCCGGGCTCCGGACCGGGCCCCGAGGCCGCGTTCGTCATCCGCAACACGACGAATCCCGGCACGACCACGCGCTTCACGCTGTACGTGAACAACACCAGCGGCCAGATGGACAACTACGACCTGACGGCCAGCAACGACCCCACGTTCGCGGCGCTGACGCTGCCGGCCGGCTGGTCGGTGGTGTTCCGCAACGCGGGCAACGCGGTCATCACCAACACGGGCGGCATCGCCGCCGGCGCGGCGGCGCTCGTGTACGCCGACGTCAGCGTGCCGGCCGGACAGGTGGCGGGTGATGTGTCGCTCTACTTCCGCGCCCGCTCACCCGTCTCGGCGGCCGCCGACCGGATCCACGACCAGGTCGGGGTCAACGTCGTGCGCAGCATGACGCTGGTGCCCAACAACAACGCCCAGGTGATCCCGGGCGGGTTCGTGGTGTACGAGCACCAGCTCAGCAACACGGGCAACGTCACGGAAGGCGACGGTGTCGGCAGCTTCGTGGACCTGGCGCTGGCCGATGACCAGGCGGGCTGGAGCTCGGCCCTCTACTGGGACACCAACGGCTCGGGCGTGTTCGATGCGGGCGACCAGCCGATCACCGACCTCGTCGGCATCGGCGGCCTCGCGCCGGGCGGCAGCGTGCGCCTGTTCGTGCAGGTGTTCGCTCCGCCGGGTGCGCCGTTCGGGCAGATCAACACCACGACCGTGAGCGCCACCACCAGCAACCTCGGGTTCACGAGCCCGGCGCCGCCCGCCGCGATCGCCACCGACGCGACGCAGGTGATCAACGGCCAGCTCACGATCTCCAAGCAGCAGTCGCTCGACGCGGACTGCAACGGCACGGAGGACGCGGCGTTCACCACGCTCAACCTCACGACCGGTGCGATCCCGGGCGCCTGCATCCGCTACGAGATCACGGTGACCAACATCGGCACGACGCCGGTGACCAACGTCACCATCAACGACAACACGCCGGCCAACACGACGTCGTGGAACGCGGCCAGTGCGTTCGCCTCGCAGGGCACGGTCAGCGTGCCTGCGGACGGCGCATCGGGCGCGGTCACGGCCACCCTCGGCGCGCTGGCGCCTGGGGCCTCGGCCACCATCCGGTTCAACGTCCGCATCGTGTTCCCCTGATCCACCCCGCGCGGCGGAGGGGAGGGATCCCCTCCGCCGCCTGAGCGGGCCCTCCTGCTGCCGGGAGGGCTCGTCGCACCCGGCTCGGTGTGCGTGGGTGGACGGGACCCTGGCCCTTCCCCCACGGCACTCGGGCGATGGATGGACGCCATGCGCGAGGCCCGGACGATTCCCCATCGTCGCAAGGATGCGCCGGCACGCTCACGCGTGCAGGCGACGGGCCTCGTGCTGGTCTCCGCGCTGCTCACCGCGGCTTGCTTGTATACGCGCGCGCACGCGGCACCACCGGCGGGCACGCCGATCGTCGCCGTCGCCACCGCGACCGCCATCGAGTCCGGCTCCGGAGCCACGATCACCGCCACCAGCAACACGGTCACCGCCATCGTGCAGGCGCTCGAGCGGCTCGTGGTCGGCCCCGATCGCCGTGCGGTCGCCGCCCCCGGCGCCTCGGTGCAGTTCGCCCACCGGGTGCGGAACACGGGCAACTCGGTCGCCGACGTGCGGTTCGACGCCATCGACCTGCCCGGGGACGGCTTCACGCTCTCGGGTATCGCGATGGTGCACGACCGCGACCGCGACGGCCTCGTGAGCGCGCTCGATGCTCCGATCGCGCCGGGCGGACGGCTGACCCTGGCGGCTGGCGACTCGGCCGAGGTGCTGCTGCTGGCCACGGTGCCGCTCTCCGCACCCGGCGGCGCCCTGGCGCTGCTGCGCCTGGCGGCCCTCACCGAGGCGCAGGCGGTGAGCGGCAGCGCCACCGACACGGTGCAGACGCCGGCGGTGACCACCGCGCCCTCGCTGGCGTTCCATGCCGCGCCCGACTATGCGCGCACGACGCGCAGTGTGACGGTCGGCGCGCCGCTGCTGGTGCAGGCGACCGCGCCGCAGTGCGACCGCGATCCCAGCCGGCCCGACAGCGTCACGATCACCCTGCGCTCCGTCCGCACCGGCGACCTCGAGCGCTTCATCGCCGTCGAGACCGGCGGCGCCACCGGCGTCTTCCGGCTCCTGCCCGGCGCGCCGTCGGTGCCGGCGCTCGGCACCAGCGCGCAGTCCGACGATGGGCAGGTCGCGACGCTGCCCGGCGACCGCATCGAAGCGGTGCTGCAGGGATGCGGCGCGACCGAGACCCGGGCCAGCGTGTGGGTGGAGCCGGGCGGCACCGTGTTCGACGCCCGCCACGGCACGCCCGTCGAGGGCGCGCGCGTGCAGCTGATCGACGAGTCCGGCGCCGGCAACGGCGGCCTCGCCGGCGGGCCGGCGCGCGTCTGGCTCGAGGACGGCGTCACGCCCGCTCCCTCGGAGGCCCTGACCGGACCCGGCGGCCGGTTCGCGTTCCCGCACGTCGCCGCCAGCCTCTATCGCCTCGTCGTGACACCGCCGGCCTCGCACCGGTTCCCCTCGCAGGTGCCGCTCGCGCAGCTGCCGCCCGGGCGCCTGGCCGATGCCGCCGGTTCCTACGGCCTGCCCTTCGCGATCGCCACGAGCGGCGATCCCGTGGTGCTCGACGTGCCGCTCGATGCGGTCGTGACCGTGGCGCTGTTCGCCGAGAAGCGCGCCCTGCGCGCCGAGGTCGAGCCGGGCGACCTGCTCGACTACGAGGTCCGCGTCGCCAACCGCTCCGACAGCGCGCAGGTGGTGACGCTGCACGACCGCCTGCCGCCGGGGTTCACCTACGCGCCCGGCAGCGCGACGCGCGGCGGCGGCGCCCTTGCCGATCCCGCGGGCGGACGCGGCCCGACGCTGGCCTTCGCGCTCGGCGCGCTGTCGCCGGGCGAGACGGCGACGCTGCGCTACCGCGTGCTGGTCGGCCCGGGCGCGCCGCGCGGCGAGGCGGTGAACGAGGCGGTGGCCGAGGCCGGCGGCGCGCGCTCGAGTCCCGCGCGGGCCCGCGTGCGCGTGCGCGGCGACGCGTTCAGCGACGACGCGATCGTCACCGGCACGGTGTGGTACGCGCCGCTCGTGGACGCGGCCTCGGCCGAGCGCGCCGCCGCGGGCGCCGGCCCGGTCGTGCGCGGCCCCGGCCTGGCCGGCGTTCGCGTGGTGCTCGACGACGGCACGTGGGCGATCACCGACGACCATGGCCGGTTCCGCTTCACCGGGCTCACCGGCCGCACCTACGCGCTCAAGCTCGACCCCGCGACGCTGCCGCCCGGCGCGCGCGTGCTGCCGCTGACGCACCGCGAGCGCGGCACGCCGGGGCTGCAGGCGGTGGATCTCATGCGCGGCGGCATCCGCCGCGCCGAGTTCGCGGTGTGGGGCGACACGGCGACCGCGCGCGAGGTGCACGACCGGCGCCTCGCCCGCGGCCCCGTGCGCGACGAGCTCGGCCGTGCGCTGCGGCTCGCCACCGACCCCAACGCCGAGGGCCGCCCCGCGCCCGACCCGCGCACGCTCCCCGCCGCGCGCGTGGTGACCGGTGAGAGCACGCTGCCGGTGTGGACGCCCGACCGGCGGCCGGCGGGCGTCACGGCGTCGCCGGCCGCGCTGTCGCCGGCGGTGATGGATCCGGCGGCGCTCGAGTCGCTGCTGCCCGGGCTCGAGCCCGACCTCGGGTTCATCGGCCTGGCCGACCTCGACACCGTGGGGCAGGCGCAGATCGCCGTGCGTGTGAAGGGCCGGCTCGGCACGCCGCTGCGGCTGCGCGTCAATGGCGAGAGCGTGGCGGAGTCGCGTGTCGGCCGGCGGCTCACCGCCGCGCGCGCGGGGCTCGAGGCGTGGGAGTACCTCGGCATCACGCTGCGCCCCGGGATCAACGTGCTCGAGGTGGCGCCACCACGCTCGATCGGCCGCGTGGCGCTGCGGCTCGTGGCGCCGGGCCCGCTGGCGCGCCTGTCGCTCGAGGCGCCCCGGCGGGCGCCCGCCGACGGCCACCGCGTGACCGCGGTGCGGCTGCGACTGGCCGACGAGGCCGGCGTCCCGGTGGGGGCGCGCACGCTGGTGACGCTGGACACCGACCGCGGGCGGCTCGACGCCGAGGACCTCGACCCGGCCACCCCCGGCCTGCAGCTGGCGGTCGAGGGCGGAGCGCTCGCGGTGGGGCTGGTGAGCCCCGCGCAGGCGGGCGAAGCGCGGATCACCGCCTCCACCGGGGGGCTGCGTGCGTTCGCCGATCTCGAGTTCGTGCCCGAGCTCCGGCCCATGCTGGCCGTGGGCATGGCCGAGGGGGTGCTGTCGCTGAGCGACGTGCTCCGCCGCGGCGGCGCGGTGCGGCGCGTGCCGCGCACCGGCTTCGAGCACCCGATCGGGCAGTGGGCGAGCCTGTCGCGCGACGAGCGGGCCGGCGCCGAGGCGCGTGCGGCGCTCTACCTGAAGGGGCGCCTCGCCGAGGGCGTGCAGCTCACGCTCGGCTACGACTCCGACCGGCCCGGCGACCAGCGCGTGCTGCGCGACCTCGACACGCAGCGCGGCTACCTCGTCACCGGGGACGCGTCGGTCGTGGGCTACGACGCGCAGTCGGCCGGCCGCCTCTACGGGCGCCTCGAGCGCCGCGACGCCTCGCTCCTCTACGGCGACCTCGTCACCGGCACCGAGCCGGGCCCTTCGCTGGCGCGCTACGCCCGCACGCTCACGGGTGCCGAGGCGCGCTACGGCGAGGGCCGCACGCGCGTCAGCGGTTTCTCCAGCCGGCAGCGTTCGCGCCGCACCGTCGAGGAGCTGCCCGCCCGCGGCATCTCGGGGCCCTACCGGCTGTCGCGCGCGCCCATGGTGGAGAACAGCGAGCGCGTCGAACTGGTGGTGCGCGACCGCGCGCAGCCGGCCGTGGTGCTGCGCGCCACGGTGCAGCAGCGCTTCGTGGACTACGAGCTCGACCCCCTCACCGGCGGGCTCGTGTTCCGAGCGCCGGTCGCCAGCGTGGATGCCGCGCTCGACCCGGTGTCCATCCGTGTCACCTATGAAGTGGAGGCGGGTGGCGAGCCGGCATGGGTGCATGGCCTGGCCGCCAGCCTGCCGGTGTCCGAGCGGCTCACGCTGGGCGGCGTGTACGTGGACGATCACGATCCCTCGCGCCGCTACGCGCTGCGCGGGGCCTCGGCCCAGGTGAAGCTGGCCCCGCGCACGCGGCTCGATGCCGAGTGGGCGTCGTCTCGGGGCCTCGACGCGCTGCGCGAGGGGGCATCGCGACGGCAGGGCGATGCCGGCCGCCTCGAGCTGGCGCACGAACAGGAGTCCTGGCGGCTGCGCGCCTGGGGCGCCGCCAGCGCGAGCGGCTTCGACAACCGCGGCGCCAGCATCGGGGCCGGCCGCCGCGAGGCGGGACTGCGCTTCAGCCGCCGGCTGGCCGCGCGCACGCGGCTCACCGCCGACGCCCTGCACTCGGGGGACACCGGCGGACGCGAACGGCGCACGGGGGCGCTCGCCTCGCTCGACCGCACGCTCAACGACTGGACGCGCGGCGAGTTCGGCGTGCGGCTGGCCGACGCGCGGCAGGAGCGCCAGCCGCGCGAGCCCCTGCTCGTGGCGCTGCGCGCCAAGCTCTCGGCCCAGTTGCCGCGCCATCCCGAGTGGAGCGGCTACGCCGAGGGCGAGCAGGACGTGCGCGAGTCCGGCCGGCGCCTGGCGGCCGTGGGCGGCGAGTACCGCTTCCACGCGCGCGGCCGGCTGCACGCGCGGCACGAGTTCGCCTCGAGCCTCGGCGGCGCCTGGGCGCTGACGAGGGGCGCGCAGCAGCTGGCCACCGTCGCGGGGATCGAGGCCGAACTCGGGCGCGACGCGCAGTTCTTCAGCGAGTACCGGCTGGCCGACGCCATCGCCGGCCGCGACGCCCAGGCGGCGGTGGGGCTGCGCAACGGCTGGCGCCTCGACAACGGCATGCGCGTGGGCACGTCGTTCGAGCGCGTCCACCCGATCGCGGGCGCGGCCGTGGCGCAGGGCCCCAACACGGCGCTCACCGCCAGCGTGGACTGGAGCGACGACCCGCAGTGGAAGGGCTCGGCACGCATGGAGGTGCGCACCAGCCGGGGCAGCGACCAGCTGCTGCAGAGCATGGCCGCGGCGGTGCGGCTGGACTCCAGCTGGAGCGCGCTCGGCCGCCACCTGCTGACCCTGACCGACGCGCGCGGCAGCGGCGACGAGGCGCGCGAGCGCTTCGCGCTGGCGTTCGCCTACCGTCCCGCCGACGCGGCGTGGGACGCGCTCATGCGCTACGAGTTCCGCTACGACCGCGAGGCGCCGGCCGCCGCCGCCCGCCACCGCCGGTTCGCCAGCATCGTGTCGCTGCACACCGCCGCCCGCATCGCGCCGCGCACGCAGGGCGCGCTCGCGTGGGCGGGCAAGCTGACCCGGCACGAGGGCGCGGGCGCCCTCACCGCCGGTGGCGCGCAGTGGCTGCGCGCGCGCCTCACGCGCGACCTCGCCCGCGACTGGGATGTGTCGGCCAGCGTCAGCGCACTCACCGGCCGCACGTGGCGGCAGCGCGAGGCGGCCGCCGGACTCGAGGTGGGCCGCCAGCTGCCGGGCGGCGTCTGGCTCTCGGGCGGCTGGAACCTCACCGGCTACGCCGACGACGCGATCACCGGCGAGGAGTGGACGCGGCAGGGCGGCTTCGTGCGCATCCGCGCCCGCGTGGACGAGCGGCTGCTCGAGCGGCTGCGCGGGGGGCGGCCGTGAGGCCTCGCACCGCCGCACTGGTCGCCGCCCTCGCGGCGCTGTCCGCCATGCACGGCGTGGCGTCGGCGCAGGTCATCCGCGCCTTCAACCCGCGCGTCACGGTCAATCAGACCGGTGACATCACGCTGATCGGCAACACCATCATGACCTGCTCGGGCGGCGGCAGCTGCAACAACGGCCGCAACGGCACCGGCGGCAACGTCAACAACAACGACCACACCATGGTGTACGTGGACGTGGACGGCGATGCCGGCACGTTCAGCTCCAGCACCGCCACGCTCACCCTGCCCGCCGGCGCCACGGTGTCGTGGGCCGGCCTCTACTGGGGCGGCGACAGCAACCACGCGCTGCGCTCGCAGGTGAAGCTGGGCACACCCGCGGCGGGCTACGTCACGCTGAACGCGACCCAGCTCGATGTGGCGGGCACCGACTACCAGGGCTTCGTGGACGTGACCACGCGCGTGCAGGCGGGCGGCAACGGCCTCTACCGCGTGGCCGACGTGCGCAGCACCAACAACTCCTCCAACCGTCACGCCGGTTGGGCGCTGATCGTGCTCTACCAGGACGCGGCGCAGCCGATGCGCAACCTGGTCGTGCTCGACGGCTACGCCTCGGTCGCCCCCGGCGCCAGCGTCAGCTTCAATGTCGGCGGGTTCGTGACCCCGCCTGCGGGTGTCGTGCGCACCCGGCTCGGGGCGGTCACGTACGAGGGCGACCTCGGCTACACGGGCGACGCGTTCCGGCTCAACGGCACGGCGCTGAGCGATGCGCGCAACCCCGCCAACAACTTCTTCAACAGCTCCATCAGCCTGCTGGGCGCCTCGTTCACCGCCAAGAACCCCAACTACCTCAACCAGTTCGGATTCGACGCCGACCTCGTCACCGCCGACGGCGTGCTCGCCAACGGCGCCTCGAGCGCGACGATCCAGCTCACCAGCACCGACGACCAGTTCTACCCGGGCGTGGTCACGTTCGCCACCGACCTCTACGCCCCCGTGTTCGACGCCGCCAACTTCACCAAGACGGTCACCGACCTGAACGGCGGCCAGGTGCGCCCCGGCGACCTGCTCGAGTACGTGGTCACGATGCGCAACGTGGGGCAGGACCACGCGGGCAAGACCGTGATGCGCGACACGCTGCCGGCGGGGGTCACCTACGAGCCCGGCACCCTGCGCGTGGTGAGCGGGCCCAACGCGGGCGCCAAGAGCGACGCCACGGGCGACGATCCGATGGACTACCTCGCGGCCTCGCGCACGGTGGTGGCGCGGCTCGGCACCGGCGCCGACGCCACCGGCGGCGGCACCGTGCTCGTGGGCGAGGTGACGAGCGTGAGCTTCCGCGTGCGGGTGGACGCCGCGACGCCGCACAACACGCTTGTGCCGAATCAGGCATGGCTGTCGTTCGTGGGCGAGCAGTCGGGGGCGCTGCTCGTCTCGGCCAGCGACGGCGATGCGGCCGCCGCGGGCTCGCAGCCCACGCGCTTCACGGTGTTCGCCGGCGTGGACCTGACCGGCACCGCATACGCCGATGCCGACCACGACGGCGTGCTCGATCCCGGCGAGAGCGGCACGGGCGTGGCGCTGTGGGCCAAGCTCACGCCGGCGGGAGGCACCACGCCGGTGCGCGTCGTCGCGGTGACCCCCGCGACCGGCGCCTTCGCGTTCACCGATGTCACGCCCGGCAGCTACGACGTGCGGCTGGACACCAGCTCGAACCCGGCCGATCTCGTGCCCGATGCGCCCGCCGGATGGCTGCGCACGCAGAGCCCCGCCGGACTGCGCGCGGGGATCGTCGTGGGCACGGCCACGGTGAGCGCCCAGGACTTCGGCCTCCACCACGGCGGCCGCGTGAGCGGCGTGGTGTTCCGCGACGACGGCGCGGGCGGCGGCACGGCCAACGACGGCGGCCGCCAGGCCGGCGAGGCCGCACGAAGCGGCGTGCGCGTCACGCTCGCCAGCGCCGCCTGCCCCGGCGGCGCCTGCGACTCGGTGCTCACCGACGCCGCCGGCGCATTCACGCTGTGGTTCCCGAACGCCGCCGCCGGCTCGCTCCGGATCCTCGAGCGCGACCCCGCCGCGTGGATCTCGACGGGCGCCCGGCCCGGCACCACCGCGGGCACCTATTCGCGTGCCGCCGACGCGATCACGTTCACCGGCGCCAGCGGCACCGACTACACGGGCGTCGAGTTCGGCGACGTGCCGCCGCCTGTGTGGGTGGCGCCCGGACGCCAGACCATCGCGGCCGGCGGCGTCGCGACGTACGCGCATCGGTTCACCGCCGGCAGCCGCGGCGCGCTCAGCGTGCGCACGACCGAGACGCCGAGCCCCGCCCTCCCGGGCTGGGGCACGAGCCTGGTGCTCGACCTCGACTGCGACGGCGTGCTCGATGCCGGCGAGCCGCTGCTGGCCGGCCCGCTCGCGCTGAGCGCCGGGCAGACCGCGTGCCTGCTGCTGAGGCACGCCGCCCCGCCCGGCGCCCCCACGGGTGCCGCGTCGCACGTGCGGCTCTCGGCCGAGTTCGACTTCACCGGCGCCGCGCCCATGCTCGTCACGGCCGACACGCTCTCCGACTTCACCACCATCTCGGTGCAGAACGGGCTCGTGCTGGTGAAGCACGTGGACCTCGCCTCGGCGCGCCCGGGCGATGTGCTCACCTACACGCTCACCTACACCAATCCCGGATCGCAGCCGCTGACCGGCATCACCATCACCGACGCCACCCCGGTGTGGACCGTGCACGTGGATGCCGCCTGCGTGGCCCTCGGCGGCGGCCTGAGCGGCTGTGCGATCACCCGGCAGCCGGCGGCCGGGGGCACCGGCGACGTCACCTGGAGCCTGACGGGCGCGCTTGCGCCGGGCGCCTCGGGCAGCGTGCGCTACCGCGTCCGCGTGCAGTGAGCCGCGGCCCCGCGGGCCGATGCGGCCGGGGGGCGCCGGGCTGGTAGACTCCTCGCCGTCCCCGGCCGCAGTCCGAGGCGCAGCCCCCATGTCCCGACGCATCCTGCTCCCGCTCCTCGCCCTCAGCGCACTCGCCGCGTGCGTGGCCCCCGCGCGTGCGCACGAGACGGCCGTCCGCAATCTCGACGTGCTCGCGCACGTGAACGAGTTCCCGGTGCCCGCCGAGGGCATCCGCTGGGCCTACTCCTCCTGCTGGGCCTACGTGCACGACGACGGCCGCGAGTTCGCGATGCTCGGCGTCTCCGACGGCACCGCCATCTACGACATCTCCGACCCCGTCCGGCCGCGGCGCGTCGCGTTCATCCCCGGGCCGCCCAGCATCTGGCGCGAGATGAAGCAGTACCGCTCGTGGATCTACATCGTCACCGAGGGCACCGGCGCCGGGCGGGGCGTGCAGATCGTGCGCATGACCGATCCCGACCGGCCGGTGCTCGCCGCCACCTACACGGGCTCGTTCATCCGCGCGCACACGCTGAGCGTGGACACGACGCGCGCCCTGCTCCTGTGCAACGGCACGTGGAACGGAACCGGGTCGCAGACCGGCGTGCGCGTGCTCTCGCTGGCCGACCCCGAGGCGCCGGCCGAGATCGGCTGGTGGCCCGGCACCACCATCCCGTTCGCCGACAGCCTCTACGTGCACGACGTCCAGGTGGACGGCACGCGCTGGTGGCTGAGCTCCATCGGCGCCGGCGCCCTGCGACTGCTCGATGCCGCCGATCCCTCCCGCCCCGTGCTGATCGGCGACTTCAGCTACCCGCGGGCGCGCACGCACAGCAGCTGGACCAGCGCCGACGGCCGCCATGTCTACGCGTGCAACGAGGACAACGCGCTCCCGATCACCATCCTCGACGTGCAGGACCCGGCGGACATGCGGGTCGTGGGCGAGTTCACCTCCAACCCGGCCGCGATCATGCACAACCCGCGCGTGCTCGGCCGCGAACTGTGGGTGTCGGCCTACACCGAGGGCGTGCGCGTGTTCGACCTCACCGACCCGGTGCGCCCCGCGCTCGCCGCCTGGGCCGACACCTACGACGGCCCCTCGGGCGGCTACAACGGCGTCTGGGAGGTCTGCCCCTACCTGCCCTCGGGCACCATCGTCGCGAGCGACATGTCCTCGGGCCTCCACCTGCTGCGCGCCCGCCGCGAGCACGCGTTCCTCTGGGTGCGCGTGCGCGAGGCCGGCACCGGGCGGCCGCTCGCCGGGGCGCACGTCGCGCTCGCGGGCGGGGAACTGCACACGGAGTCGGCCGCCGACGGCCTCTGCACGCTGGCGCCGCTGCCCGGCGCCGACACGCTGGTCGTGAGCCGGTTCGGCTCCGTCACGGCGCGCGTGCCGTTCAGCGCCGTGACCGGCGGGCGCGACACGGTGGACGTGCTCCTGGCGCCGCTTCCCACGCGCGACGTGCGCGTGCAGGTGACGCACGCGCTCACGCACGCCCCGGTCGCGGACGCGCATGTCGAGTTCGCGGACACGCCGCTGCACGGGCACACGGGGGCGGACGGCGTCGTGTCGTTCGCGGCCGCGCCGCTCCAGCGCTACGACGTGCAGGTCTCGGCGCCCGGCTTCGTGACGCGCGCGTTCCCTTGGTGGCCCGCGGCCGCGCCGCTCGCCGTGCCCCTGTCGCCGGTCGCGCGATGGGAGCCGCTCGAGGAGTGGAACGCGTTCTGGGTGGTGGGCGCCCCGGGCGACGACGCCACCTCAGGCCACTGGACGCGCGTGGTTCCGGCGGGCACCGGACCGAGGCCGGGCGCCCCGACCGGGCGCAGCGAGCGCGCCTCGAGCCGGCGCGTTCCGCGACCCGCGCCCGGCCCGCTGCACGAGGAGGAGGCCGTGCTCACGCAGGGCAACGCCGCGCCCTACGCCGACAACACGCCCTCGCCCGGAACCCACTGCTTCGTGACCGGCCAGGGCGGCGACAGCACCGACTGGGACGAGGCCGACGTGGACGGCGGCCGCACCACGCTCACCTCCGCGTGGATCCCGCTCACCGGACTGTCGCGGCCGGTGCTGTCGCTGTGGCGCTGGTTCTACTCGCATGACGCGAGCGACACCGAGCAGCCCGACCCCGACGATTCGCTCACCATCTCGCTGTCGCGCGATGGCCGGGACTGGCTGCGCGTGCAGACCCTGCGCGGGCACCTGAACCGCTGGACCGAGTCGCGCTTCGACGTGACCGGCGTGCTGGGCCCCTGCGAGTTCGTGCGCGTGCGTTTCGCCGCCACCGATGGCGGCCGGCCGACCACCGTGGAGGCGGGCGTGGACGACCTGGCCGTCTGGGACGGCGAGGCGCCGCCGCTCGGCGCCGAGCCGGCGGCGGCCGCGTGGCGGCTCTCGCCCGCGCACCCCAACCCCGCCGGAGCCGACGTGACGTTCACGCTCACGCTGCCCGGTGCGGCCGAGGCGCGGATCGAGATCCTCGAGGTCACCGGACGGCGCGTGCACGAGCAGCGGGTGCACCTGGGCGCCGGCGTGTCATCGTGGCGATGGGACGGGCGGCGCGACGGCGGCATGCATCCGCCGGGCGTCTACCTGGCCCGCGTCCGCGTCGGCGACCGCACGCTCGTGCGGCGCTTCGTGCTCGCGCGCTGAGCGGCCGCGAGCCCCGCAGCGGCCGACGGCCCGGTGGGTCTCCCCACCGAGCCGCCGCTTCAGACCCGGGCGCCGCGAGGGCTTCCCCCGAAACCGATCGCGGCGGGGGCCAGGCCGTCTGGGTCACGCCGGTCCGGCCCATGCTTCCGGCCCGGCACGACCCTACTCCCTGAGACTCGGACGATGGCGCGGAATCACTCCCGCGCGCATGGTCCTCTTGGATAGAACGCCCGAAGGGGGCCGAAGCGAACACGCTCCGCGACCCCGCCTGCGTTTCAGGCGATCAGGGCAGGACCAGCGGGGCCGCCCGCGACAGGGCGAGTTCATCGCCGTCGCGCAGCGCCGCCACCTGGTAGGTGATTCTCACTCCGGCCGGCACGCGCCCCTCGAGGCGGGCCACGGCCAGCTCGAGCTGCGTCGCCTCGCCGGCGTCGAGGCGGGCGAGTTCCTCCTGGTCGGGGCCGTACACGCGCACCTCGTAGCGAACGCCCGGTTCGATCGCCGGCCACGACAGCTCGATGGCGCCGGCCACCGCACGCTCGGTCACGATCAGCGCCGCGGCCTCGCGGCCCCGCATCACCGGACCGTCATCCCGCGCGCCGGCGAACCACAGGCCGCCCGCCACCATGAGCACCGCCGCGACCGCCCATGCCGGCCGCAGCGAAGGAGCGAACCAGCCGGCGAATCGTTCGCCCAGCGTGGGCGCGGGACTGCGGACCGCACGCGCGGGCGCGCCGAGCCCCATCGCCTCGTCGAGGGCGGCGCCCAGCCGGCGCTCGGCCTCGGCCACCTGGGTCGCGGGCAGGTCGTCGGGCATGCGCAGGAACTCGCGGTAGGCGGCGAGCTGCGCCCGCTCGTGCGGCGCCAGCGCGGCCACGCGCGGGTCGCCGTCGGGCAGTGCCGCCAGTGCTCCCAGATCGAGACGTTCCGGCCCGCTCATCGTCAGCGCCCCCCGAAGCGATCGCCCAACCGCGCGCGCAGCTTGCGCCGCGCGCTCTGGAGGACGCCGCGTGCGCCCGAGGCGGTCGTCAGCCCCAGCATGCGCGTGATGTCCTCCACCCCCATGTGCTCCACCGCCCGCAACCAGAGGACCTGCTGCTCGAGGTCGTCCAGACCCTCGCGGATGGCCTCGATCACGGCTCCCTCCTCCTGCATCGCCGCCAGCCGGTCCACCGGATCCTCGCCGTCCGCCTCGAGAGCGTCGGGCTCGGCGCCCTCGTCGCGCTTGAGCCGGCGCGGCCGGAGTGCGGTCAGGCAGCGGTTGCGGACGATGCGGAACAGCCACGACGAGAAGCGCGAGCGGCCGTCGAACCCCGGCAGGCCGCGCCACGCGAGCAGCAGCGAGTCCTGCGCCAGGTCGAGCGCCTCGTCGTGATCGCGCACCAGCCGGTGGCACCACGCATAGGCTCGGCTGCGGTAGCGTGCGAACAACTCCTGCGCCGCGGCGCGTCCGGACGGTCCCTCTCGGTCCCGCCGCCACTCCGCCACGAGCGCCTCGTCGTCGCGCGCGTCCGCGTCTCTCGTCTGCAAGTGAGACGCCCCTTCTCGCCGCGCGTCACAGCCCGAACGACCCGGGCCGGCCGCCGCGACCGGGCCCGGTCACGGAAGGACGCGCGAAGCCAGTGTCCGGCGCAAGGTTACACGCGTCTCCGGGAGTCCGACCAGCGTGAACGCCGCCCACTCCCTCGGCGCCGACGTGGCGGCGCGCCCGCGCAGCTCGGCCTGGGCGCGCTGCAGCGCCTCGCCGGCGGTCCGCCCCTCGGCGAGGGCGCGGTAGAAGCCGCGCATGGTCTCGGCGGCGCGCGCGTCGTCCACCTCCCACAGGCTCGCCACCGTGCTCGGAACGCCCGCCGACAGGAAGGCGCTCGAGAGCCCCAGCACGCCCTCGCCTCCGCGCGCCGCGCCCACCGAGCGGCAGCCCGACAGCACGGCGAGCCGGGCCGGCAGCCGGGTGCGCGCGACACTGGCGGCCTCGAGCCAGGCGCCGGAGCGGTCGGACTCGCCGAGCAGCAGGCGCGAGCCCCACGGGTTGTCCTCGTCGAGTTCGGAGTGCCCGGCCAGGTGCGCGATGCCGGCGCCGCGCAGCGCGCGCAGCGCGCGCTCGCCGGTCGGGGCCTCGGGCGTGCGAACGGGCTGGAAGTGCGTGCCGAGCCAGCGCACCTCGGCGCGCGCGCCCGCGAGGCGGCGTCCGCGCGCATCCTCGCCGCCGGCCAGCGCGACGAGCGGCGCGCCCGCGCGCTCGGGCTGGGCGCGCAGCCGCGCCAGCACCGTGGCGCTCGGCACCAGCGCGACCGTGTGGGTGGCGCCGAGCGGCTCGCGCGCACCCGGCAGGCGTGCCGCCGCCAGCGCCACGAGCTGGGACCCGGGACTGAAGAGCAGCACGGGGTTCGCCCGCACGAGGTCGGCGGCGTCGGCGAACAGCAGGCGCCCGAGCGCGGCGGCCGCCTCGTCGGCGGCGGAGCGGTCGGCGCCGGTGATCAGGTCCTGCAGCCGCGCGAGGCGCGCGCCCAGCGCGCGCGCGGGGCCGAGATCGGTCATGCGCACCTCGCGGCGCGAGACCGCCAGCAGCACCGTGCGCGGGCCGGCGCTGTGCACGTCGATCAGCAGCTCACCCGGACGCAGCACCTGCGCGCGCAGCCGCGCCAGCGTCACCGGGTTCGCGGCGCCCGCCGAGTCGGGATGCCCGGGGGCCCGCAGGCGCTCGTCGAGCGTGACCGCCTTGAGCGGCTGCAGCGCGTCGAACATCGCCGCCGCGCGCGCCTCCGCGGCCAGCGGCAGCGCCGGATCGGCGAGGATGCGGGCGGTGAGCGCCGCCAGCTGCTCGGCCTCGCTCCCGAAGCTCTCGCGCGACGTGTAGTCGCGGCCCGCCGCGCGCAGCGCGAGCAGTTGCCGCCGCAGCAGCGGCAGCCGGGCCGCGGCCTCGGGCAGGCGCCCCGCCTCGGCCATCGCGGCGGTGCGCAGCAGCGCGCGCGTGTGGTCGCTGCGCTCCGGCCGCTCCCAGCGGTCGTCCGCCCCCACCTCGCCGATCAGCGCCAGCGCCTCGGCGGCGCGCCCGCCGCGGATGAAGGCGCGCACCACCTCGGTGCGCAGCTCGCCGGTCGGATCCGCGCCCGGCTCCGCGAGCCGCGGCCGGTGGCGCAGCGCGAGGGCGAGCGCCTCGTCGTGGCGGTCCTGCTGGGTCAGCGCCAGCATCAGGATCGCCGTCACCGCCTCGTCGGCTCCGGCGCGCGCCGAGTCGCGGCGCGCCGCCACCGCCCGCATCCGGCGCTCGGCCTCGCCGGCGCGTGACTGGCTGAGCCGCACGGTGGCGAGCGACACTTCGAGTTCGCACCAGGCGTCGAGGTCGCGAGGGCGCCAGTCGGCGATCGCCGACTCGAGCTGCGCCGCCGCCTCGTCCTCGCGGCCGAGCCGTACCAACGCCCGCGACAGGTTGGCGAACGTGGCGGGCTGCATCGGGCGTCCGGTCCGCTGTTCGTTCTCGCGGAACAGCGCCAGCGAGCGCCGCAGCAGGTCGAGCGATCGCCGCGGGTCGCCGAGCCACCACTCGAGCGCGCCGAGGTTGTTGTAGAGCTGCGCCTCGGTGAGCCGGTCCCCGGCCGCGTTCGCCTCGCGCGCCAGCTGCAGCGTCAGCTCCCGCACCTCGTCGAAGCGGCGCTGGCGCATGAGCACGCGCTGCAGCCCGACGCCGGCCTGGCGCAGCCCGCCGGCATCCCCGGCGCGCTGGAACGCCTCGCGGGCACGGCGGTAGCCGAGCCGCGACGCCTCGATGCGCCCGCCCTCGAGGTCGGCGAGCGCGAGCCCGAGCCGCGCCCAGCCCTCGTGCGAGGGGCTGCCCCACGCGCGGGCGAGGTCGCGCATGCGCGTCCAGTGGCGCACGCTGCGTGCCGACCGGCCGCGCTCGGCGAGCGCGAACGCCCGCCACCTCGTGGCCTCGAGCATGCCGAGCGTGTCGCGCAGGGCGAGTCCGAGGCGGTCGGCCGCGATCAGGTCGGCCTCGCCGCGATCGGGCTCGCCACGATAGCCGCGCGTGCCGCCGCGCTTGATGAGCGCCTGCATGAGCAGCGCCCGGTCGCCGCGCGCCTCGGCGGCGGCGACCAGCGAGTCGAGGTAGCCCCACGCCGCGGCGCTGCGCCCGGCGCGGTCGAGCTGGTCGAAGCGCGCGATCAGCGAGCGGTTCCGCCGCCACGATTCGCTCGTCGGGAACGGCGGGTCGGCGCCCTGAGCCCGCGGGGCGGCCGGGGCGAGCAGGCCGAGCACGAGCACGAGGACGGGGATGCGGAAGCGCATGGCGGGAGGATGCCGCATGCCGGCCTCGCGGCGCGAACCACGCACTTCGGCGGCGCTTGCGTGGAGCGTGCCGAGCCGTCACTCTTCCCGCGCACCGACTCGATTCCGGCGACCCGCGCGCTCGCGGGCCGCCGCCGCCCCCCGGCCGCCCGGGTGCGGGCAGACCCCCTCGACTGCTTCCCCCAGGAGCCCGCATGGACGGCGCATCCCTCATCCGGTACGTGCATCTGCTTTCCGCTTTCGTGTTCGTCTCGGCGATCTTCGCCACACATTGGAATGTGCTGGCCGCCCGGCGGACCGCCGACTGGCGCGCCCGGGGGCCGCTGTTCGAGCTCAATCTCCGCCTCACCCGGCTGTTCGCGCTGCCCTCGCTGCTGGTGATCGGGCTCGTCGGCAACGTGCTCGCCATGCAACTCGGCTACCGGATGGCCGATACCCCCACTTTCCGCATCGTCAACGGCCTCTGGCTGCTGCAACTCGTGCTGCTGGTCGTCGTCGAGATGGCCGCGGCCGACAAGCTCGCCGCGCTCTCGCGCGCGGCCGCCAACGCGGCCACGCGCGGGGACGGCAACGGCGCCGACCCGGTCGAGTGGCGGCCCCTGCTGGGGCGCTGGCGGTTCGGGAACGCGATGCAACTGCTGCTCTTCCTCGTGCTGCTCTACCTGATGGCCCGCCCCTGGCGATAGGGGGCGCGGCGCCCGACTCCGAGAGGTGATGATGCCCCGACCGTCCGTGCTTCCCGTGCTGGCCGCCCCGCTCGCGCTGCTCCTCGCCCTGGCCTCGCACGCCGACGCCGCGTCGGTCTTCCGCCGTTCCGGCCCCGCCCCGCTCGGAGGCGCCGCGGCCGTCGCGGCGGCCCCCGGAGTGTCGCGACTCCAGCTCGACCCCGAGGGCGCCGCCGCCTTCCGCGAGGCCGGTGGCGGCACGCTGGCGCTGCCGCTCGCCGACGGTGGCGAGGTCACGCTCGAGCTCGAGCCCTACGACATCATGGGAGCCGGCGCGCAGGTGACCATCACCGACGAGCGCGGCCGCCGTCCGGCGCCGGTCTCGACCACGCTCTACCGCGGCCGCGTCGCCGGCGAGCCGGACTCGTGGGCGGTCCTCGCGATCTCGCCCGACGGGGCCATGGGCGCCGTCGAGCGCGACGGCCGCCGCTGGCAGTTGCAGCCCGCCGGCACGGGCGCCGGCCCCGTGCGCGCGCACACGTTCGCGCCCGAGGACGCGCTCGCGGCCGGCGGCACGCCCGCCCGCTGCGGCATCGACGAGACCAACCTCGAACGCTACCAGCCCTTCGGGCCGGGGCCCGCCGCCGACCCGGGCGGCCTGCGCAACGGGCCGGGGCGCGAGGTCGCGCCCGAGGCGGCGCAATACAACGGTCCTCGCATCGCGTTCACGGTGGCCGTGGACTGCGACCAGGAGATCTACGCCAACAAGTTCGGCTCCAACCTCACCAACGCCACCAACTACGTGCTGGTGCTGCTCGGCACGGTCAGCCTGGTCTACGAGCGCGACGTCGAGATCTCGCTGCGGTACCCCTACGTGAACCTGTGGACCGGCCCCGACCCGTACACCGCCGGCAGCACGAGCGCGCAGCTCGACGAGTTCCGCAACTACTGGAACGCCAACATGAGCGGGATCTCGCGCGGCTCGGCGCACCTGCTGTCGGGCCGCTCGCTCGGCGGCGGCATCGCCTACGTGGGAGCGATGTGCGGCAGCTTCGGCTACGCGGTGAGCGCCATCGACGCCGTCTACAGCTACCCCACCAGCAGCGCCACCTGGGATGTCACCGTGGTCGCGCACGAGCAGGGCCACAACCTCGGCGCCTGGCACACGCACTCGTGCAACTACGCCGCGCTCGGCTATTACCCCGCCGGCGGCACGCCCGACTCCTGCCAGGCGAGCGAGGGCGGCTGCGCCAGCTACACCAACCGCCTGCCGCCCGACAAGGGCACGATCATGAGCTACTGCCACCTGATCGCGGGCGTCTCGGGCGGCATCCGGGTGGACTTCCACCCGGCCTCGGTGTCGCGCATGCGCGCCTACTCGGGTTCGACCAGCTGCCTGCAGACCACGATCGTGCCGCCGCCCCGCAATCCGCAGATCGCGTCCACCGCCACCGGCGTGCGCGTGTCGTGGACGACCCTCGCCATCCCCAACTTCGTGCGGCACGACATCTACCGCAGTTCGCTCCCGCTCGACCTCGCCCCGCAGTACCTCGGGACCACCACGGGCAACTTCTTCGACGACGCCGCGCTCGGCCTCTACCACTACCGGGTGCGCACCTACACCTCGAGCGACTCGTCGGCCTGGAGCGGCGAGGTGAAGTCGTCGGTGTGCGCGTTCACGCCCGCGGTCAACACCACCACCGGATCGCTGCCCTCGGCGGTGCGGTCGGCCGACCTCGACGAGGACGGCATCCAGGACCTGGTGGTCGCCAACTACGGCGCGAACACGGTGAGCGTGATGCGGGGCCTGGGCACCGCCGGCGTCGGCAACGGCTCGTTCGCCGCGGCGGTCTCGTACCCGACCGGCACCAATCCCGCGGGCATCGCGTTCGCCGACCTGAACGACGACGGCATCCTCGACGTGGTGGTCGCCCTCGAGGGACAGACCGACCTCGCCCTGCACCTCGGTCAGGGCACGGGCGGCGTCGGCGACGGCACGCTGGCCGCGGCGTCGTTCGTGCCGCTGCCCATGGCGGCCCGCGCGGTCGCGGTCGCCGACCTCGACGAAGACGGCTACGAGGACCTGATCGCCGTGGGCGGCGGCAGCGGTCTCGCCATCGCGCGCGGACAGGGCGCCAACGGCCTCGGCGACGGCACGTTCGCGGCGGCCACGCTCTCGAGCGTCTCGACCACGCCCACCGCGGTGCACGTGACCGACCTCAACGAGGACGGCATCTGGGATCTCGCCATCGCCGCCACCGGGCTGCGCGTGCTGCTGGGCAACGGCACCGCGGGCCGGGGCGACGGCACGTTCGGCACCCCGGTGAACTACGCCACCGGCTCGACGCCCTCGAGCATCGCGTCGGGCGACCTGAACGGCGATGGCATCACCGACCTCGTCACCGGCAACGCCGGCACCAACACGCTCAGCGTGTTCCTCGGCAACGGCACGGCCGGGGTCGGGGACGGCACGCTGCAGGCGGCGATCACCGTCGGCACCGGCACGACCGGCCCGCGCGACGTGCAGATCGCCGACTGGGACAACGACGGCACGCCGGACGTGGGCATGGCCAACAACAGCAGCGCCAAGGTGGCCACCGTGCTGGTCGGCCGCGGCGACGGCACGTTCGGGCCGCCCAACACCTACGCCGTCAGCACCGCGCCCTACGCGCTCGCGGTCTCGGACTTCGACGAGGACGGCGGCGTGGACCTGGCGGTGTGCAATCGCAGCACCCAGAACGTCTCGCGGCTGCTCGCCGGCTGCGACGCCACGACCTCGGCCGCGCTGACGCTGACCACGCCCGATGGCGGCGAGACGTGGCTCGAGGGCGAGGAGCGCACCATCGCGTGGACCAAGGGCGCCGGCGTGCTCGCCGTGGACCTCGAGCTCTCGCACGATGGCGGCGCCAACTGGCAGACCATCGCGGCCAACCTGCACGACACCACCTTCACCTGGACGGTGACGCCGCGCACCGCCGACGGCACGGCGAGCATGCGGGTGGTGGACCGCAACCGGCCCCAGTTCCGCGACGCAAGCGATGCGCTGTTCTCGATCTTCCCGCTGTCGGCGCTGGGCGTCGGCGACCGCGTGACCCGGCTGACGCTGAGCGGCGCGTGGCCCAACCCCACGCGCGGCGCGCTCACGGTGTCGTTCGCGCTGCCCGCGGCCGGCGATGCGCGACTCGAGCTGATCGATCTCGCGGGCCGCCGCGTGGCCTCGCGGCTCGAGCGCTCGCTGGCGCCGGGCGCGCACCGGCTGACGCTGTCGCCGGGCCGCGGCCTGACGCCGGGGCTCTACCTCGTGCGCCTGAGCCAGGGCGGCGAGACGCGCTCGATGAAGGTGGCCGTGATCGACTGACGCCGCGAGAACGCGAACGGGGCGCCGGGGGAGTCCGACCGGCGCCCCGGTCGCGTCCGTGCACCGCCCGCCGGGATTGCAGGCTGCACGGCGGGCGCGGCGGCCATGCCGTGCAAGTGCGCGCGCCTGCGCCGCTCGGCACGCTGGCCGCCCGATTGCACCGGCGTGGGGGCCGGGCGCGCCGGCCCGCCCCGGAGCGGTCGCGCGTCCGGGGAAGGAGCGAGGAGCCCATGCGCCACGCCACCCTCACACGCACGCTCGCGCTCGCCCTGTCCCTGGCGGGCGCGGCCGCGGCGTGGGCGGACGGGGAGCCCGGCGACCTGCTGCGCGATCGCGACGACACCGCCTGGCAGCGCGAGCTGATGCGGCGAGAGAAGCGCGCGGTGATCATGGGCGGCGCCGAAAGGCGCTTCGCGCAGGTGCGCGAGCGCGTGCGGCTCGAGCGCCGCGCGGCGCGCGGCGACGAGGCGGCGCGCGCACGACTCGCGGGCCTGCGGCTGCGGC
>CAZMQP010000004.1:21673-25576 GCA_964568385.1 uncultured bacterium | reverse complement strand
AAGTGCAGAGCGGCGAGATCTTCGCCCTGCTCGGCCCCAACGGCGCCGGCAAGACCACGCTGATCCGCATGATCACCGACATCACGCGCCCCGACTCGGGCGACATCCTGATGGACGGCCAGCCGCTGCGCGGCGGCGCGCGCGCGCGCCTCGCCTACCTGCCCGAGGAGCGCGGTCTCTATCGCAAGCAGCCGGTGCTCGACGTGCTCGCCTACTACGGCGAGCTCAAGGATCTGCCCGCGGGCGAATCGCGGGCCCAGGCGGTGGCGCTGCTCGAGGAGTTCGGCCTCGCCTCGTGGGCCAAGAAGCAGGTGCAGCAGCTCTCCAAGGGCATGCAGCAGAAGCTCCAGCTCTGCACGTCGCTCATCGGGGACCCCAGGCTCATGATCCTCGACGAGCCGTTCTCGGGACTCGACCCGGTGAACGTGGCGCTGCTCGAGGAGGTGCTCGACAAGCGCCGCCAGAAGGGCACGACCGTGCTGCTCTCGACCCACCAGATCAACAAGGTCGAGCAGTTGTGCGACCGCTGCCTCATGATCAACAACGGCTTCATGGTGCTCTACGGCACCGTCAAGGAGATCCGCCGGCAGCACGGCGAGCACGCGGCCTCGGTGACCGCGCGGCGCATGCCGGCGAGCGCGCCGGGAATCGAGCGCATCGAGCGGCTCTCGGACACGCTCGGCACCGAGCGGCAGGGGGAGGAGTTCCGCGTCGTGCTCGGCGCGGGCACGCAGCCGGCCGAGGCGCTGCGGGCGCTGGTGCAGGCCGGCGCCGAGGTGGAGGCGTTCCAGATGGCGCACCCGCCGCTCGAGCAGATCTTCGTCCGCGTCGCCAACAGCGGCACCGGACTCGACCAGGGCCGCAGCGGCGGCCTCTCCGTGGATGAGGCCGAAGCGACCGAGCGGGCGCTGGGAGGTGGGCGATGAAGTTCTCGATGCATCGGGCGATGATCATCGCGAGGCGCGAGTTCCTGGTGACCATCAAGCGCAAGGCGTTCCTGTTCACGCTGGTGGCCATCCCCGCCTACTTCGCGTTCATCATGACCTTCTCGGTGTCGGTCGGCGAGAAGGAGGTGCGCCGCACGCTGAGCAGGAACCTCACGCTGGGCGTGGTCGATTCCACCGGGCTGCTGGCCGGGGCGCCGGACCGGCTCGAGTTCGAGATGCCCTCCGAGGGCAACCCGCTGCAGCGCCCCAAGCCCGGGACCGCTCCGGCGGCGCCGCGGAAGATGTCGGCCGAGGTCGTACGGTTCGCCACCCAGGCCGAAGGCGAGGCGGCACTGCTCGCCGACCAGGTGCAGCAGCTGCTCGTGCTGCCGCCCGACTACCTCGAGAAGGGCGGCGCCCGCATCAGCAAACGCGAGCAGAGCCTGATCGGCGGCAGCACGCTCAACCGCCTGATCCAGCGCTGGATGACCGGTGCGCTGCTGGCCGGACGCGTGGACAGCGCGCTCGTCGAGCGCGCCGCACGGCCGAACCGCGGCATGACCGAGTACACCTACGACGCGGACGAGAAGCGCTTCGTGCTGCAGGACGACGCGCGCGAGATGATGACGATCATGCTGCCGCTGGCGCTCGCCATGCTGCTCAGCACCGCGATCGTCACGGGCGGCCAGTACCTGCTGCAGGGCGTCAGCGAGGAGAAGGAGTCGCGCATCCTCGAGTCGCTGCTCTGCACCGTGTCCACCGACGACCTCATGGTGGGCAAGATGCTCGGCCTCGGCAGCTGCGGCCTGCTGCTCGTGACGGTGTGGTCGCTGGTGGGGGCGTTCGCGGGCTCGCCGCTGCTCGTGCTGGCCGAGACCCCGCTGTCGCCGCTGCTGCTGCTCTTCGCGATCGCCTACTTCCTGCTCGGCTACCTCTTCTACGCCAGCATCATGACCGGGATCGGCGCGCTCACGAACAACATGCGCGAGGCACAGCAGTTCGCGTTCATGTTCACGTTCGCCAACTTCGTCCCGTTCATCACCCTGTGGGCCACGCTGAGCCAGCCCAATGGCTCGCTGTCGGTGGGGCTGTCGCTGTTCCCGATGACCGCGCCCTCGCAGATGATGATGCGGATGGGCACCGGCGCTTCGATCCCCGCCTGGCAGATCGCGCTCTCGATCGGGCTGCTGGCGGGAGCGTCGTGGCTCGCGCTGGCGGTTTCGAGCCGCATCTTCCGGCTCGGCCTGCTCATGTACGGCAAGACCCCGAACCTGCCGGAGATCATGCGCTGGGTGACGTCGAAGCACTGACCCCCGAGCCTGCGCCGGACGCCCAGCCCCGCTGGCGGGTCTTCCCGCCCGTGGCGCTGGGCGTCGTCATGGCGACCCTCGACATCAGCGTGGTCAACATCGCGCTGCCGTCGCTGGGCCGCGCGTTCGCCGTGCCGCTGCCCACGCTCGAATGGGTGGTGCTCGGCTACGCCCTCACGCTCACCGGTCTGCTGCTCGCCGCCGGCCGCTGGGCCGATGCGCGCGGGCGGCGCCGCACCTACGGCGAGGGGCTGCTGCTGTTCACGGCGGCCTCGGCGCTGTGCGCGCTGGCGCCCACCGCGCCGGCGCTGATCGCCGCGCGCGTGCTGCAGGGCGTGGGCGCGGCGCTCGTGTCGGCCAACGGTTCGGCGCTGCTCGTCGCCTCGTTCCCGGCCGCCGAGCGCGGCCGCGTGCTGGGCGCCTTCGGCGCCATGGTGGGCGCCGGGCTCGCGCTGGGCCCGGTGCTCGGCGGGCTGATCGTGGCGGGCGCGTCGTGGCGCTGGATCTTCGTGCTCAACCTGCCGGTCGGACTGCTCGCCTGGGGTCTGCTGCGTGCACGCGTGCCGAACGACCGGCCGGCCGGCCGCGAGGCCGCGCCCGATGCCGCCTCGGTCGCGCTCTGGTGCGCCGCGCTGGCGGCGGCGCTGCTGGCGCTCTCGCGCGGACCGGTCGCGGGCTGGTCGAGCCCGCCGGTGCTCGCGCTGGCCGTCACGGCGGCCGCCGCGCTGTTCGTCTTCGTCGCCCGCCAGCTTCGCCTCCGGGCGCCGCTGCTGCCGGTCGCGTCCCTGCGCGGCGCGCTGGGCGGCGCGCTGGCGCTGACGCTGACGGCGCACGCGATCGGCGCCAGCGTCGGCTTCCACCTGCCGCTCTACCTCGAGGGCGTGCTCGGCTGGGATGCCGCCCGGAGCGGGCGGTGGTTCGGCGTGCTGCCGCTGACCGCGCTGCTCATCGCGCCGCTCGCCGGGCGCCTCTCCGACCGTGTCGGCCCCGGCTGGCTCACCACCACCGGCCTCGCCCTGACGGCGCTCGGACTGGCGGGGCTCGCCGGGCTTTCGGTGCACGAGGACGTGTCGCGGCTCGCCATCGGACTGGCGCTGATCGGGATCGGGCAGGGCCTGTTCGCCGTGCCCAACACGAGCCTCGTCCTGTCGCAGGTGCCCGGCGCACGACTGGGGCTGGCCTCGGGCCTGCAGGGCACCGCGCGCAGTGTCGGGCTGGCGGCCGGGGCCGCGGCGATGGCCGCGCTGGTGGCCACGCGCACGCACGAGGCCGGCCTCGTCACGGCGCTGACGCCGGCCGGCCGCGAGGCGTTCGCCGCCGCCACGCGCGAGGGCTATCGCGCCGCGGCCCTGATGGCACTCGTGGCGGCGCTGCTGGCGTGGCGGATCGGCCGCGGCGCGGGTCGGACGCCGGAGCCCGCACGCGCCGGGTAGCCCCGTCCGGGCCCCCTTCGCACCGCCGAGGGAACTGCACATCCGTGCAGCCGCGGGGCGGTCCGGGAATGGGCGCGTCGCGACCACGGGTGTTGCAATCCCTACCACCGGAACGCCTTGCAGATGGGGCTTGCCTGGGGCCTTCGACGCATTCACAATCACTTACGAGCATCGTGGGCCCGCTCGGGCGCGAGGAACGGTCCTTGCAGCCGATCGAGCACAGGTGCCGGTCTG
>CAZMQP010000004.1:20148-21663 GCA_964568385.1 uncultured bacterium | reverse complement strand
GTGAGCCGGTGCCTCACGGTGCAGCAGAAGCCTGTGGGTGGCGCGTAAAGACCCGGGTCCGAGAGACCCCCACCACTCGACGGGGATGGAGGAGAGACGCTGGCGACAAGTGCCGGCGCCGCTTTTTTTCCCTTCTGCGCACGCGGTCGGGCAGGTGCCCCTCCGCATCCGAACGGGATCGCCCGGTCTTGGACCGGGCGCTTTCGTTTCCCCCCCGGCGCCCGGGCCCGCCGGCGGGTTTGCGCGCACCGCGGCCGCCCTCCATGCTGGCCGCCCCATGCGCACCCTGCGGATCGGCCTCGCCCAGATCAACCCCATCGTCGGCGACCTCGACGGCAACATCGCCAAGGTGGTGGCCAGCTTCGAGCAGGCGCGGGCACTCGCGGTCGAGGTGCTGGTGTTCCCGGAGATGGTGGTCACCGGCTACCCGCCCGAGGACCTGCTGCTCAAGCCGCGCTTCATCCAGCGCACGCTCGACCGCACGCTCGACCTGGTGCCGCACACGCGCGGCATGACCGCCGTGGTGGGCTCGATCGAGCGCGACGGCGACCTCTACAACGCCGCCCACATCATGCACGACGGGCAGATGATCGCGACCGCGCGCAAGCGCTACCTGCCCAACTACGGCGTGTTCGACGAGAACCGCTACTTCGCCTCCGAGCGCAAGAGCTCGGTGTTCGTGCGCGACGGCGTGGTGCTGGGGATCAACGTCTGCGAGGACATCTGGCTTCCGGGCGGCCCCGCGGAGGAGCAGGTGGTGCGCGGCGGCGCCGAGGTCATCCTCAACCTGTCCGCCTCGCCCTACCACCACCGCAAGGCCGCCGACCGCCGCCGCATGCTCAGCACGCGGGCGGCCGACCATCTCTCGATCGTCGCCTACGTGAACCTGGTGGGCGGACAGGACGAGATCGTGTTCGACGGCGGCAGCTTCCTGATCGACCAGAACGGCGGCGTGCTGGCGCGCGGCGCCACCTTCGCCGAGGACCTGGTCGTCGCCGACCTCGACCTGGACGAGGTGTTCCATGCGCGGCTGCACGACACGCGCCTGCGCAAGGGCCGCTCCGACGAGGACGACGTGTCGCTGCCGCGCATCGTGCTCCCGCCGATCGCGTCGCCGGCCAGCCGCCCGCTGCCCAAGCTGCCGCCGCGCCCGGTGCTGACCGAGCCCGACCCGGTCGCCGAGGTCTACCGCGCGCTCACGCTGGGACTGGGCGACTACGTGCGCAAGAACGGGTTCGAGACCGTGACCGTGGGCCTGTCCGGCGGCATCGACTCGGCGCTCACCGCCTGCATCGCCGTGGATGCGCTCGGGCCCGAGCGCCTCGTGGGCGTCTCGATGCCGTCTCGGTTCACCTCCGGCGAGTCGCAGCGGGACGCCGAAGCGCTCGCCCGCAATCTCGGCATCCGCATGCTGACGCTGCCGATCCGCGACGTGGCGCTGGCCTACGAGCGGGCCCTGGCGCCGGCCTTCGAGGGGCGCGACCCCGACCTCACCGAGGAGAACCTGCAGGCGCG
>CAZMQP010000004.1:0-20138 GCA_964568385.1 uncultured bacterium | reverse complement strand
AGAGCGAGACCAGCGTGGGCTACAGCACCCTCTACGGCGACACCGCGGGCGGTTTCGCCGCGCTCAAGGACGTCTTCAAGACGCAGGTGTACGCGCTGTCCCGCTGGCGCAACGCCTGCGGTGCGCCGATCCCCGAGAACACGCTGACGCGGCCGCCGAGCGCCGAGCTGCGCGAGAACCAGACCGACCAGGACTCGCTGCCGCCCTACGACGTGCTCGATCCCATCCTCGAGATGTACGTCGAGGACGACCGCGCCGTGCCCGAGATCGTGAAGACGGGCCGCGACGAGACGCTGGTGCGGCGCATCACGCGGCTCGTGGACGCCGCCGAGTTCAAGCGCCGCCAGAGCCCGCCCGGAGTCAAGATCTCGCCGCGCGCGTTCGGCAAGGACCGCCGCATCCCGATCACCAACCGCTGGCCCGGCTGACGCCGGAGGCGGCGCGAGCGAGGGTCCGCGCGAAGCCGGCGCTCGCCGGGGCGGTCGCCGGAAACCCGCATGCCGCGGGAGGAGAGGCCCGATTCGAGGGGACCTCACCGCTTCGCGTGTGACGCGGCGGCGTGGGCGCCGTATCCGCTTGGGTCGGAGGACCGAGTCCACTTCCCCACCCATGGAGCACGCGTGCTGCGATTCGAAGCGGTCAGCCGTGTCCATGGAACCGCCGAACGTGCCGTGCGTGCGCTCGGCCCCGTCAGCTTCGAGGTGGCGGCAGGCGAACTCGTCGCCGTCATGGGGCCCTCGGGTTCGGGGAAGTCCACGCTGCTGGCACTCGCCGGGGCGCTCGACGCACCCACCGCCGGGCGCGTCGTCGTGGCCGGGCGCGATCTGGCGACGCTGGAGTCCTCCGCCCTGGCCGAGATGCGCCGGCGCATGCTCGGCTACGTGTTCCAGGACCTCAACCTCCTGCCGGGGCTCACCGCGGTCGAGAACGTGGCGCTGCCGCTCGAGCTCGACGGCGTCCCTCTCGCCGAAGCACGCCGTGAGGCGCTGCTCGCGCTCGAGAGCGTCCGGCTCGAGCGTCTCTCGCACCGATTCCCCGACGACCTCTCGGGCGGCGAACAGCAGCGCGTGGCGATCGCGCGCGCCTTCGTGGGCTCGCGATCCGTGCTGCTCGCGGATGAGCCGACCGGGGCCCTCGATTCCGAGACGGGCCGCGTCGTGATGCGGCTCCTGCGGCAGCGCTGCGACGAGGGGCGAACCGCGCTGCTCGTGACCCATGATCCCTCGCACGCCGAGTGGGCGGATCGGGTGCTGCATCTGCGAGACGGCCGGCTGGTCACCGCGGACGCCCGCGCGGCCGGTTCGGCCCCGGCGGTGCCGGCTCGCGAGGAGCCCGGCGCGTGAGCAACTGGCACGCGATGCGGGCCGTGGCCCGGATCGAGATGCGGCAATACGTCCAGCACCCCGGCCGCACCCTGCTCCTGCTCCTGCTGGTGGCGGTGCCGGTGGCGGCGATCGTGGGCGGCGCGACGCTGCTTCGGATCGTCGAACCGACGGCCGAGGAGAAGCGGGCGTCCGTGATGGGCGCCGCGGCGCTGAGCGTGTCGGTGCCCGAGGGCTACGACTCGCTCCGCGCCGTCCTCCGCTGTCTTCCACCTGGCGTTCCGACCGAGCGGGTCTTCCACGGCACCGAGGTGGTGCGAACCCCGGGACGCAAACTGCGCGCACGCCTGCTGGCGGCGGAGCCCTCCGCGCTCGTGCAAGGCGGGCTCGCGCATGGATTCGTCCGCCTGCTCTCGGGACGCCATGCGGGACACCCCGGCGAGGTCGTGCTCTCGCCCGTCCTCGTCGAGGGCCTCTCCGCCGGCATCGGGGACACGGTGACGCTCGAATACGGACCGGCGCGCCGGGTCACGGGCATCGCCGTGGATCCCGAGGCGCTGGATGATCCGGTGGTCGTGCGCACGCCCTCGGTGGTCGAGGGCCGGGGCGATCGCCGGCTTCTCGTGGACCCGCCCGCAGGACAGCGCGACGCGGCGGCCTCCGCCCTGGGCGCGGCGGGATTCTCGGTGACCCGGCGAGCCGCCGCCGGCGATCGCGACGCCACCATGACCGCACTCGTCTTCCTGTGCGGGAGCATCGGATTCATCGTGGCCGCCCTCGTCATCGCCTCCGCGTTCGCCATCACGCTGCGGCGGCGCTGGCGCGAGATCGGCCTGCTCGGCTCGGTGGGCGCCACGCCGACGATCCTCGCGGCGGCGATGACGCTCTCGGCCGCGATCCTCGGAGCGGTGGGCGCCGCATCGGGCGTCCTGATCGGCCTCTCGGCAACCGCACTCCTCCACCCGTTCCTCGATCGTTGGACGAGGCGCTGGACCGGCGGCTTCGAGGTGCCGTGGGACCTCACGCTGTTCGCCGCCGTGCTCGGCGTGCTCTCGGCGGCGATCGCCGTGCTCGTTCCCATTCGGCATGCGGTGGGTCTGCCGATGCGCGTCGCACTCGCCGGACGCCGGCCGATCGCGCCCCCCTCGCGCGCCTGGCTCGTCGGGGGGCTCGCGACGCTGGCCGCCGCCGCTTCGCTGCTTCTCGTGCGCCATCATTCGCAAGGAGTCGTCGCCGGCCTCTCGGTGGTGAGCAGCGCGGCGCTCGGGATCTTCGGGTTCGGCGCCTGCAGTCCGTGGCTGCTGGGCGCCGGGGCGCGGCGCGCGCGTGCGCTGCCGATGGCCTGGAGGCTCGCGGTGCAGGACGCCGGCCGGTTCGCGGCACGCAACGGCCCGGTGGTGACGGCAGTCCTCGCGGCGATGTCCATGGGGATCATGGTCGCCACGCTGGTCGCCAGTGTCGAGGCCCGGATCGATTCGCTCCCCGCGAGCCACCGTGACGATCAGCTGTGGATCGACGGCGCGGCCGCGGAGTCCGTGGCGGCACGCCTGGCGGCGGAGATGCGCGCGGTGGCGGTCGCCCCGCTCCTCGTGGCGTACGCACACGGCATGCCCGTGCGCGTGCGCCTCTCCGGGGACTCCGCGGCTGACGCCGGGCCGGACTGGGTGGCGATGGGGGACTCCTCGCTGCTCCGGGCCCTGGGCGCGGAGTCCGGCGCGGCGAACCGGGCGTTGGCATCCGGCCGGCTGATCGCGCTGGGCGGCGAAGGCGACGTCTCCCGGCTTCGCGTGTACGCGGGAAGCAGCGGCCAGGACCTCGGATGGCGGGATGCGCTGCGCCTCGACACACGGCAGCGCGTCCGCGCACCCCGCTTCGTCGTCTCGCGATCCGAGGCGGAAGCGCGCGGCCTCGAAGCGGGGCCGCCACCGCGGCGGGCCCTGGTGCCCTGGCTCGTGCGCCTGCCGGCGGCGGTCTCGGCGTCGCAGCTGCAGCGCGCCCAGGCCGTGGCGGCGAGCCAGGCAGGGACCGCGGTGGATGCCGCGCGACTGCATCGGGCGCCGGCGCGCGCGATCTACCGGTTGCTCCTCGTCGCCTGCCTGCTCACCGGCCTCGTGGTGGTGCTCGTCGCCACCGCGCTCACCGCGGCCGAGTCGGCCGATGATGAGCAGGTGCTCCGCACGATCGGCGCGCCCCCCGCGCTGATGCGCGACCATCAGGCCGCGCGCGCCGGCTACCTCGCCCTGCTGGGCTGCGCGCTGGCCATCCCCGCGGGGCTCCTGTCGGCCGTGGGCCTGCTGGGCTCGGCGAACAGCCCGCTCGATCCGGTACTGCCGTGGCGCGACATCCTCCTCACCGCCATGGGATTGCCCGTGCTGACGTATGGCATCACGTGGTGCCGCGCGCGGGCCGCGCGCGCGCCTGCGGGCCCCCCGCCCGACCGGCTCGGCGGGCGGCCCGCGGCACTGACCATCCCAACCACCGCCGCGGCCTCGGCGCCGGCCCCCGTGATCCGCTGGGAACCCTTCGTCGGACGGGCCACGGATGGGGCGCCGCTTCGGGGCGAGCTGGGCCGCATTCGGGTCCCGCAACGCCGTGGCGCGGCGGGATCGGACTCGATCGAGATCGCCTTCGTGCGCTACCGCAGCCGCAACCCCGCAGCCGGTGCGCCGCTCTTCTTCATCGAGGGCGGCCCGGGCGGATCGGGGGTCGAGGGCTGCGCGCACGTCGCGACGCATCCGCTGATCCGGATGCTCGAACAGCGCGACGTCATCGGCGTGGACCAGCGCGGGACGGGCCTCAGCCGGCCGAACCTCTCGGAGCCCGACTTCTCCTACCGGCTGCCCCTCGACCAGCCGCTGAGCAGGGCGGCCGAGGTGGCGGCGTTCCGCGCCGCGGTGGCACGAGGCGCCGCCTACTGGCGCGCACGCGGCGTCGATCTGGCGTCCTACAACAGTGTCGAGAGCGCGGACGACCTCGACGATGTGCGCCGCGCCCTCGGACTCGAGCGCATCGTGACCTACGGCAGCAGCTACGGCTCCCACCTCTCGCTCGCCTATCTGCGCCGCCACGCCGATCGGGTCGAGCGGGCGGTCCTCACGAAGGTGGAGGGTCCGGATGACACGTGGAAGCTCCCCAGCACGATCCAGTCGCACCTCGAGGCCTTCCATCGCATGGCGGTGGCGGACCCCGCGGTGCGGGCGCGGATCCCCGATCCGCTGTCGCTCGTGCGCAGGCTGCTCTCGCAGCTCGAACGCCGGCCCGTCTGGGTGACCGCCCCTGCGGGCGAACGCGACTCGGTGAGGCTGGTCGTCGGCGCCGAGGATCTTCGCGTGACCCTCGCGAATGCCCTCGCGACCACGCGGGGCGTGGCGGGCCTTCCGCGGCTGCTCGACTCGCTCGCCAGGGGCCGCTGGTCGGCGCTCGCCGAAGTGGCCCTGGCGCGGCGCCGAGGCAATGTGGGTTCGATGATGGCGGTGATGATGGATTGCGCGTCGGGAGCGACGCCCGCTCGGCGCGAACGCATCCGGGCCGAGGAGGCCGATCCGAAGCACCTGCTGGGGAGCGCGATCCACCTTCCCTTCGTGCCCAGCACCTGCGCCGCCTGCGGCAGCCCGGACCTGGGAGATGGCTTCCGGTCCCCGTTCCCATGCGACGTGCCGGTGCTGTTCGTGAGCGGCCGACTCGACGCGCGCACGCCCCCCGAGAACGTGGACGCGATCCGCCATGGCTTCACGCATCATGCGCACGTGCGGGTGAGCCACGCGGGTCACGACCCGCGCGAGCTGCTCTCGGAGGAGTACCGGGAGATGCTCCAGGCGTTCCTCCGCGGCGACGAGGTCGCCCCGGCCGACCTGTCGCTTCCCTTCCGCTTCGACCCGATGTACGCCGAGTGACCGCGCGCGCGGCCCGGTGACGAGATCGCCCGGCCCCCTTGCGGGGGCCGGGCGTCTGCTCCTCGAGCGGGAAGGAGACCTAGTTGCTCGCGGAGATCACCGCCACCATGGCGCCATTCTCGATCGTGAACGAGTAGGGCGCCGACGAGCCGATCGCATACAGCGCGAACTCGCCGTCTCCCTTGATCTCGCTGACCAGGGCGGCGCGGCCCACGAACAGCTGCGCCGACTGGTCCCAGCCGATCGAGCGCGTCTCGCCGGCGCCCAGCGTGAACGGGCCCCAGATGCGCTGGCCGGCCGCACGGATGGCCGAATCGGTGGTGAGCATGGCGCCGGGCGAGGCCACCATCCACACCTCGACCGTGGTCGCCGGGCCGTTGTTGGTGAACTGCCCGAGCAGCGCGAGGTCCGACACCGTGTCGATCTTGTCACGGTTGTCGTTGTACTCGTCCACCGTCGAGAGATCCACCAGCTGGCCGGTGACCGTCGTCGCCGTGTTCACCTGGATCGGCGTGTCGAACTCGAACACGACGCTGAACTGACCGGAGATGAGGAAACAGCCCGCCGACATGAGAGCGGCGAGCGACAACGTCGAAGCCCAGAACCGGAACTGCTTCATGAGGTCTGCCTCCTCTCTCAGGGCACGCTGAAGATCGCGTAGTGGAGTCCGGCGGTGGCGTTGGCGAACTTGCGCGAGGTCTCACCATCCACCACGGCCTGCAGCTCGCCGCGGACGTGGATCGAGACCTTGGGCGCCGGCGAGATGCCGATGCCGAGCCCGCCGTTGAACGTGGTGAAGCTCTCGTCGAATCCCGCGCGCTTGAGCGAGGTCTGGCCGACGCCGGCGAACGGGTAGAACGTGACCGGGCCGCCCATGGTGAGCAGCACGTTGGCGCCGAAGCTCTGGACGTCGAAGCCCTCGCGCGTGTACGTGAACCCGGCGATCTCCTCTTCGCCCTCGCCCATGGCCGAGCTCGAGAAGAAGGGCTCGACCGTGAGCAGCGGAATCAGCTTGACCGGCACGCGCAGACCGAACGTCGTGCCCTGCTTCTGGTCATCCTGCACGATCGGGATGCTGAGCCCGCCGAAGACACCGGCTTCGATGCCTGCGGCGTGCGCGGTCCCGCCGGCCAATGCCAGCGCGACGCACGCGGATGCGAACAGACGCTTCATGGGTCTCCTCCCCTTGCGAATGGCCCCGGGGGAGCCCGGGACCATTAATCAAGACGGCTCGGGAACCCCCGGCGTTACAGGGCCCCTCGCCATCTCCGTCATCGGCTGCGGCGCGCCGCTACTGGAGGGTGTGCACGAGGTGAACGGTCGCTCCGCAGTACCGATTCAACAAGTCCGCGACACGCGCGAGCATCACCGAGAGATCCTCGGTCGGGCGTTCCGCAGGACTGTACACGACGCACAGCAGAGCGCGCGTGGCGGCCGTCACCTGGGTGCGTGCAGAATCCGACGTGGGTGCGCCGAATGCCCCGAGATCGTCGGCCAGCAGCGGGCGCTCGGTCAATCCGACACGGCCCTTGCGGATGCCCTCGTAGCCCTCGCCGACACGTCCCATGCGGGCGAAGACCGCGCCCTTCACGAGGTCGCGATCGTAGAGCCCGAGCGGGAACTGGTGTTCGACGGACGCGAGATTGCAGCAGTCCACGGCGGGCACGATGCTCGGGAACGGTTTGCCCTGCTGCACGCGCCGGAGCAGCGCTTCGCTCGAGGGGCGCGTCTTGGTGGGGTCCACGCCGAGGCGGTGGAACATCCGGCGGTTCTCGCCCACGCCGGGGAGGTCGCCGGAGGAACGGCCGGCGAGCCGTGATACGACGTGCCGGAGCGCGTCGTCGCGTTCATGCCCGAACCCCTCTCCGAGCGGCTCCGGGGAGATCCCGTCCGCCTCCAACCAGCCCAGCGTCAGGATCCCGCGGAGCGCTGCGTCGACCTCGAAGGCGAGGCCGCTGCGAGTCGGAAGCGTCATCGGTGACTCCTCGCCGCGGCGCGCGGTCGTCGCGCTTCAACGCGGGTCATCATGAACCGGAGCACTGGTCCTTCGTACGGAGAGAAGCGGGCGGCGGGAAGTCCCTTTCCGACCCGTGCCAGAGGGTGACGCGGATAGCGCCCCCTGTGTCACTGCGGCCAACCATCCTGTGTCCGCCGCCCGCCGGTTCCTGAGCACTCATCGCACGAGCGTCTCCCTCGTGCGTCGCTCCGGCGTCGGTTGCGCATGCTGCTCGGCGATGGTGACGCAACCGTGGTGCGGTGAACGCGGTGGCACCATATCCGACCGATACCGAGCGCGCCAGCACAATATGCATGCGTGCGATCGATCAGGACGAGTGCGGAGCGGAATCCGGAGCGGCCGGCAGCTTGCGCGTCACGGATTCGATTCGCCACACGCGACGAGCTTCACCCTCACCCAACTCGACGGTGTCACCGGCGCTTCGCCCGACGAGGGAACGCGCGATCGCCGCTTGGTGCGAAATGACGTTCTCCCCCAGGTGATGCTCGCCGTCGCCGAGGATCCAGTAGCTGACGCTGTCGTCGTCCGAGACGAGCACCACTTCGGTGCCCAGCCCCGCCACGCCGCTCTCGTACTCGGCGTCCTCCACGAAGCGCGCGCGCGTCAGCCGCAGCTGCAGGGCGCCCACCATCTTCTGGTAGTTCGCCTGCTTGTCCTTGGCCGAGTGGTACTCGGCGTTCTCCTTGAGGTCGCCGAGCTCGCGGGCGCGCTGGATGGTCTGCGGGATGGTGGTCCGCAGTTCGCGCTCGAGCGCCTCCATCTCCAGATGGAGCTTGTGGAACGTGGCCCGCGTCATCACCGGCACGTCGAACGCCTCGGCCTGTTCGCCGACCGAGCTGAACAGCCGCTCGACGCGCTTCTGCCGGTGCTCGAGCACCCAGGCCTTCTCCTCCTCGAGGCCCAGCCGCGAGATGGCCTCGAGCGTCGGGAACAGGTAGCGATCGCTGGAGCGCCACTGGAGCAGCAGCACGCGCACCTTGAGGCGGGTCTCGTTGATCATCGGGACCGGCTTGACGAGGCGCTCGAACTCGCCGCCCTCCTCGAGCCAGCGCATCACCTTCTCGGCGGTCGAGGGCTTGGGCCGCTCCTCGATCAGCTGCAGCGCCGCGAACAGCAGGCGCCACGCGTCCTCGACCGGTCCGGGGCTCGTGAACGCCTCCTCGATGAGGCGCATGGCCGCTGCCGGATACTGGACGCAGTGGTCGAGCAGCACGCGGCGGAGCCGCGCGCGGCCCGCCTCGTCGAGCTGGACGCGGTCCTTCTCGGCTTCCTCGCGGACGGCGGCGAAGCGGGAGTCGAGCGCCGACAGGATCGCCTCGGCATCCACCCCGGCGGCGCGCGAGTCGGCCAGCAGGCCCAGCTGCTCGTCCTCGGTGGAGAGGTCGGAGATGGTGAGCCCCTGCTCCCACAGGCCGCGCAGCACACCGAGCCACTCGTCGCGCATCTCGGGGAACCAGCGCGTCAGGTAGAGCCCCGCGCGGGCGCGGTCGGAGCGCTCGGCGTCGGGGTCGGCCACGAGCCGCTGCACGAACTTGCCGAAACGGCCCTTGAGCGCCGCCTCGCTGTCCGGGTGCTGCGCGAGGAACTTCTTGATGACGCCCAGGTTCGTGCGCGCCGGCTTGCGCGGCTCGAACGGGGGCAGCGGGGTGGTGCCTCCCATCGCGGCCCCGGAGGGCGCGGCGCCCTCGGGCGCGAGGCGGTAGTGCTGCTCGAAGGCGCGCGCGTGGTCGATGCGCGGGTCCTTCTCGCACGCCGCCTTGCCCTTGCGCCAGAAGGCGGTCCACTCCTTGGCGGGCACCAGTTCGGCGCTCACCATGAACATCTTGAGGCGGCTGGCGTCGGCGTCGCCGCCGAGCGCCTTGAGCGCGCCCACGATGAGCGTGCCGTGCTCCTCGTTGCGCAGGCGCACGAGTTCGGCCGGATCCGACAGCCGCAGCAGCCGCACGTCGTCCTCGAGGATGGGCGCCAGCGTCCGGCGGGCGGCCGCGTAGGGCATCTTGCGCCCCTTCTCCTTCACGAAGTCGATCACGACCGTCTCGGTGTCGTTGGAGACGATGCGGCCGGGACCGAACCCGTCGTGCAGGACGCCGCGGCCGGGCGCGAGCGCGGCGATCGAGTCGAACGCTTCCATCGCCTTCGCCACCGGCACGTCGCCGCCGAGGAGCCCGCTCTGCTCGAGCGCGCTCTCGACCTGCGGGACGCCGGCGCCGGGGCCCTGGCGCATGGCCATGGCGACCGCCTCACGGAACGGCTCCACCGCGTCGTCGCCCTTGGCGCCGGCCGCGATCGCGACCACGCGCCGCAGCGGTTCGAGCGCCGCGCCCGCGCGGCCGCTCTTGGCGAGCCCCTGGGCGGCGATGGTGGCGAGCTGGGCCGCCTCCTTGAGCGCGCCATGCGAGGCGACGACCGGCAGCGCGAGCGCGAGCTGCGTGAGACCCTCGTGATCGTCGTGCTCCACCAGTTCGAGCGCGACCTCCTCGAGGTCGCCGTAGCGCTGTTCCTCGGCGAACGGCTGCGCCAGCTCGGCGAGCAGCGCGCGGCGGTCCTCGCCGCGCGAGGCCTCGCCGAGGCGCTTGGCGAGCTTCATGGCGAGGTCGAGATCGTCCGGCATCACCGCCCAGGCACGCGACAGCGCCTCGATGCGCGCGGGTTCCTTGCCGAGTCCCTCGTGCGCCTGCACCAGGAGCCTGGCCGCCGCCTGCGACGACACCAGCCCGAGCGCGCGGTCGGCGACTGCGGCGAGCGGCTCCCATTGCTTGGCGGCGGCGAGCTTCTGGCCGAGCTGCAGCAGCGTCTGATTGGCGCGCTCGAGGTCGCCGTGAAGCGCCGAGCAGGCGGCGAGCAGGTACGAGACGCCCCACGGCGCGTCGTTCTCGCGCTGGCGATTGGCCAGCTCCTTGATCACGGACTCGATGCGCTTCTCGCCCTGTGCTTCGGCGGCGACGGATTCGAGGTGCTCGCGAGAGGCCGGACCCAGGTCGGAGCCGAGTTCGCCCCGGAGAACAGACGGCAGGACTTCGCGGACGGGCATGGTCCCTCGAATCGGGTGAGGTCGGTCAGAGGAGTGCGGACCGAGGAATATCCCCGAGCCGGACGCTCGCCGCAAGCCGCGCGCGCGGATGCGGCCGCAGTCTTGGCGAGGGCATTGCAACCCGCTCGCGCACGGCCGGTTGCGCGCGCGCCGAAGACGGCCTGTGCGATTCCCGGGGACCCGGTGTTTCCCCTTCCGGACCCGGCATCCCGCCGGCCTCCGCCGAGGAGGTCCCTCATGTCCCTGCATCCACACCCCACCCTCCCCCCCCCCGCCGCCGCGGCCCACCCCCCCCCCGCGACGCTCCTGTTCGTCGCCGGCGTCCGCGCGCAGTCCGGAGGCCCGTTCGCGATGACCGGCTCCGTCCATGCGGGCGGCGGCGGCTTCAGCGGCAGCGGCCCCTTCACGCTCGGCGGCACGGTGGGCCAGCCCGACGCCGGGCGGCACACCGGTGGCGCGTTCGAGCTGACCGGCGGCTTCTGGCGCCCCGGCGCGCCGGGCAGCGTGAGCGCCCCGGCGAGCCCGCGGCCCGCCCGCTTCGCCCTCGCCTCCGCGGCGCCCAACCCGTTCCGCGGGCAGAGCACGCTCGACTTCGAGTTGCCGCGTGAGGCTCGCGTGCAGCTCGACGTGTTCGGCATCGACGGCCGCCGCGTGCGCTCGCTGGTCTCGGGCGTCGTCGGTGCCGGGCGGCATCGCGCGCTCTGGAACGGCCGCGACGACCACGGCCTCGCGCTGCGCCCCGGGCTCTACCTCGTTCGATTCGAGGCCGGCGGCGTGCGTCAGAGCCGCCGCCTCACCCTGCTCGACTGACCGCCGGTTCCCGGCCCACTCCCTTGGAGGATTCCCCGATGCTCCGCCGCCTCGCCATCGCCGCCATGCTCGCCGCCGTCCTCGCCGCGCCCTCCCACGCGCAGATCCCGCTCGGCACCGGATTCACCTACCAGGGCCATCTGCAGCAGGACGGCCTGCCCTACACCGGCCCCGCCGACCTCAGCTTCCGCCTCTACGACGACCCCGCGGCGGGCACCCTGCTCGCGCCCCCCGTGGACGTGTACGCGGTGGACGTCGTCGGCGGCGTGTTCACCGTGACGCTCGACTTCGGCGCCGGTCAGATCGCCGACGATGCGCGCTGGCTCGAGATCCTGGTGCAGACGCCCGCCTATCCGAGCTGGGAGGCGCTCACGCCGCGGCAGGCCATCGCACCCGCACCGGTGGCGCTCTACGCGTTGTCCGCTCCCTCGGGAGGCGGCGGCGGTCCGTGGGTCGTGAACGGAGCCGACGTGACGTACCCCGGCGGCAGTGTGGGCGTGACCGGCGCCTCGTCGCCGTTCGCCAGCGGCAAGGGCGTGTTCTTCGAAGGCGGCAACGCCTCGCGCGCGCATGTGTTCGCCTACAACTACGATGGGCTCGCGCCGCTGTCGCTGATCCTCAACTCCCCGGGCGGCAACGTCGGCATCGGGCAGAGCACGCCGGGCGCCAAGCTCGACGTGCTCGCGGGAAGCGGCATCGGCGTCCGCTCCGCCACCACGGGAAGCGCGTTCCAACCGGTCAACGCCGCGATCACCGCCAGCGGCGCCACCAGCACCGGCGGCATCACCGCGATGGGCGTGTACGCCACCTCCACGGGCGATCGCGCCGTGGCCGGGTTCAGCACGAACTACTGGGGCGTCTCGGGCGACTGCACGAGCGCCGGCACCTACGGCATCCTCGGCACGCCCAACGAGGGCATGTTCGCCCTCTCGCCCAGCGTCGCCAAGCCCGCCGGGCGGTTCGTCTGCCCCTCGGGCGGCATCGCGATCGACGCATCGACCGGGCTCGTGCGGGTGAAGACGCTGCAGATCGTGGGCGGCGCCGACGTCGCCGAGCGCTTCGAGGTCGAGGGCGCTCCCGAGCCGGGCACCGTCCTCGTCATCGACGAGCAGGGCGGCGGCCGGCTGCGCGCGGCCGATGAAGCCTACTCGCACCGTGTCGCGGGCGTGGTGAGCGGGGCGCGCGATCTCGACGCGGGCGTGGTGCTGAGTGCCGACGGCCGCACCGAGGGCACGGCGCCGGTGGCCCTCACCGGCCGCGTCTGGGTGCGCTGCGACGCCACGACGGCGCCGATCCGCGTCGGCGACCTGCTCACGACCTCGTCGCGCGACGGCCACGCGATGCGCGCGAGCGACCGCAAGCGCGCACCCGGTGCCATCCTCGGAAAGGCCATGTCGGCCCTCGACTCGGGCACGGGCATGGTGCTCGTGCTGGTGAGCCTGCAGTGAGAGGGCGCCTGTGGTGGGCGCTCGCGTGCGCCACGCTGATCGCGCCGCTCGCGACGGATGTGTCCGCAGCGATGCGGCCGAACGCCCCGCTCTGGCGCACGACCGTGGTCTCGCGGTCCTCGGGGGTCGTGGACGGCGAGCCCGGCGCCCCGGCGCGCGAGATCGACCTCGGCGCGATCGAGATGCCGGGGGCGCCCTGGATGCGCCTGGTCTTCGGCGACTGTGCGCTCGGGGATTCGAGCCGCATCCTCGTGCGGTCGTCGTGGAATCAGGACTGGCAGATGCTGGATGCCCGGGCGCTCGCCGATTGGGGGAACACGTCGGCGGTGTTCAACGGCGACCGCGTCGAGGTGACGCTCCTCCTCGCCCCCGGCGACCGCGGCGTCGTGGCCACGGTGCGCGGCGCGGTGGTGGGGGTGGGCCGGCCGCTCAGCCCCGAAACACAGTGCGGCACCACCGACGACCGCGTGCCCTCGAGCGACAATCGCGTCGCGCGCATCTTCAGCGTCGGCTGCACGGCGTGGCGCATCGGCAATGGCGCCTTCCTCACCGCCGGGCACTGCGCCGATTTCGATCCCGACGGCAGCGGGCCGATGCTCCCCGACGGCATCCTCGACCTGAGCGGCGTCGTCGAGTTCAACGTGCCGGCCTCTCAGGAGGACGGCAGCATGGTGGCGGCCGCGCCCGAGGACCAGTACCCCATCAACCTGACCAGCGTGCAGTGGCGCTACGACGGCGAGGGGCAGGGGTTCGGGAAGGACTGGTGCGTGTTCGGCGTGAACCCGAACGCCAACACGGGACTGCTGCCGCATCAGGCGTACGGCATCCCGTTCCGCATCACACGCGAGACGCCGGCACCGGCGGCGACCGCTCGCATCACCGGGTTCGGAACGGACGTGGGCGCCGCGAACCAGACCAATCAGACGAGCACGGGCCCCTTCGCCGCCGAGTCCGCCTCGGGTGCGGACATCTGGCTCCAGTACGCCGTGGACACCGAAGGCGGCAACTCCGGCAGCCCGGTCATCTGGGAGGCCCTGAACGTGTGCTTCGGCATCCACACCAACGGCGGCTGCGGCGTGTCCTCGGGCACCAACTCGGGCACGTCGTTCGAGGTGGACGCGCTGGAGAACGCCATCAACGGATTCCTCGGCGCCGGCGCCACGCATGTGGACAACAATCACCCCATCCCGGTCACCGAGGGCGGCACGCTCATGCGCCCGTGGAACACCTTCCTCGAGGGGGTCAACACGGTGCCCTCGAGTGCGACGCTCTCCGTGTTCGCCGGTTCGTACTCCGTGCTGGCGGGAACCGTGATCACGAGGCCCATGACGATCCAGGCCAGCGTCGGCACGGTGACCGTCGCGGGCAACTGAGGACGGCCGATGGCCGGCGCAGCCGTTCGGATGACGGTTGCGCCGGCGCATCGGGCGCGGTTCACTTCCCCGGTCCGCCGTTCATGCAGGACCGTATGGGAACCCGCGCCCATGGCCGATCCGGCCCCCGAACCGCCGCTCGAGACCACCGCCCTGCTGCTGTCGCGCGCGCGCGCGGGCGACCTCGCCGCACGCGACCGCCTGTTCGTTCGGGTCATGCCGCCGCTGCGGCGGTGGGCGCATCAGCGCATGCCCTCGCGCACCCGCGACCTGCATGACACCGAGGACCTGGTGCAGGTGACGCTGCTGCGCGCGTTCGGGCATCTGGACCGCTTCGAGCCGCGCGGCGAGGGCGCCTTCCTCGGATGGCTGCGGCAGATCCTGCTCAACGCCATGCGCAACGACCTGCGCCGCGCCGGGCGCCGCGGCGAGTCCGCCGAACTGCACGACGACCTGCCCGAGCCCGGCCCCTCGGCGCTCGACCGCGTGATCGGGCGCGACATGGTCGAGCGCTACGACCGCGCGCTCGAACGGCTGGATCCCGAGGACCGCGACGCCGTGATCATGCGCATCGAGCTCGACTTCTCGCACCAGGAGATCGCCGAGGCGCTCGGCGTGGCGTCGGCCAACGCCGCGCGCATGCGCGTGGCGCGAGCGCTGGTGCAGTTGGCGGAGGGCATGGGCGATGACCCCCGAACCGCCTGACCCGGCCGATCCGCGGCTCCTCGACCTGGCCCTCCGCCTCACCGACGGCGAGGCGGTCGACTGGGAGGAGGCGCGTCAGAGCGGGCCGGATCTGGGCACGACGCTCGAGCGCCTGCGCGTGCTCGAGCGCCTCGCGCGCGAGCATCGCGCCGCTCCGGCCGAGGGGGTCGAGGACGCCGCCCGCGAACCGGTGCGCTTCGCGTGGGGACCGCTGCGGGTGCTGTCGCTTCTCGGCGAGGGCGGCTCGGGCGAGGTGTGGCGCGCCTGGGATCCGGCGCTCCAGCGCGAAGTGGCGCTCAAGTTGCGGCGGGCGGGAGACCGAGCCTCGCGTCGGTGGCTCGACGAGGCGCGCCGGCTGGCACGCGTGCGCCACCCGCATGTGATCGGCGTGCACGGCGCCGACGTCCACGACGGCCGGGCGGGCCTGTGGACCGACCTCGTGCGCGGCGCCACACTGGAGCAGCGCCTCGCCAGCGACGGCCCGCTCGGCCCGCGAGAGGCCGCGCTCGTGGGCATGGTGCTCTGCGAGGCGCTCTCCGCCGTGCATCGGGCCGGACTCGTGCATGGCGACGTCAAGGCCAAGAACGTGATGCGGGCCGCCGGGACGCCGGAACGCGTCGAGGACGCGGGCCGCATCGTGCTCATGGACTTCGGCTCCGCGCACGAGACGCACTCGCCCGATGCCGGAACCGGGGGCACGCCGCTCTACGCGGCCCCCGAACTGCTCGAGGGCGGCGTGCCGACGGTTCGCAGCGACCTCTATGCCGTCGGCGTGCTGTTGCACCGGTTGGTGACGGGCGCGTTCCCGGCCGAGGCCGCCTCACTCGAGGAACTGCGCGAGCGCCTGCGCGAGGGCCGGCTCACGCCGCTGCGCACCGCGCGCCCGGATGCGCCGGTCGCGTTCGTGCAAGTCGTGGAGAAGGAGATGGCGCGCGCACCGGCCGCGCGCTTCCGCGACGCCGCCTCGATGGAGCGCGCGCTCTAGGCTTCGGTGGGCGCGGGCGCCGGTTCGGCGGACGCGCGGGCCCTGCCGCCGGCGCGTGCGCTGCTGGCGTTCGCGGCCGGGGCCGCGGGAGTGGCGGCCCTGTGGGCGGCCGCGACCTGGGTGCCGGACCTCGTCGCACCGCGCTTCCGGCTGTCCTCCGACCTCGACGCCTCCCCCATGGCGGTCGTGCAGATGATCCCGGGCGGCACCATCGGAGGCGCGTTCGGCATGGCCGCGGTGGCGACCGGCGACATCGATGCCGACGGGCGCCCCGACCTGTTCGTGAGCGCGCCGGGGGAGTCGTCCCTCTTCGGCGTCCTCCACCAGTTCTCGCTGCAGTCCAACGGGCGCTTCGAGCCCACCGGCCGCATCGTCAGCGACGAGGTGGGCCAGGGGTTCGGCTACACCATCGCCGCTGTCGGCGACGTGACGGGCGACGGTCATCCCGACCTCGCCGTGTCGGCGATCTCCCACGACGGCCCGAAGGGCGATGAGGGACGCGTGCTCGTCCACTTAGGCGGCCCCGGCTTCCACGCTCGCGAGCCCATCACCATCGACGGCACCCGGCCGAGCGCGATGTTCGGGTTCCGCATCGCCGGAGCAGGCGACCTCAATGGGGATGGCGTGGGCGACCTGGTGGTGGGCGCCCCCGGGGACCGCGCGCCCAGCACGGGCTCGGGGCGCGCGCTGATCTGGTTCGGCGGGCCCTCGCTCGGCGGACCGCCCGACCTCGAGTTCGAGCTGGGGCTCCCCGAAGGGCAGACCGGTGTCGATGTGTGCGCGATCGGGGACCTGAACGGAGACGGCTTCGACGACCTCGCCATCGCCACCAACTGGGCGCGCGATGGCGAACGACGGCGCGGGCGCGTGGACGTGCTGTACGGCGGCCCCTCGCTCGACAACCGCCCCGACCTCACGCTGATCGGCCCCGATCCCGATGGCTGGTTCGGCTCCTCGCTCTGCGCGCTCGGCGACCTCGATGGCGACGGCTTCGACGACTTCGCGGTCGGGGCGCAGCGCGCGCGCGGCTTCGAGCCGGGCAGCGGCGCCGTGTACCTCTATCGCGGCGGCTCTCCGCCCGCGATGCGGCCATGGCGCACGCTGCGTGGCGAGCACAGCGGGGACCAGTTCGGCCAGCGCATCGCCGCGGCCGGGGACCTCGACGGGGACGGCGTGACGGACCTCGCGGTCGGCGCGCTCTACAGCGACGCCGCCGGCTCCTCGAGCGGCGCCACCTACCTCCACCTGTGCGGCCCCCGCATGGACGAGACCGCCGACGCACGCATCCCGGGACTCGCGCCGCACGACTGGGCGGGACACACCCTCACGACGCTCGGGGATGCCTGGGGCAGCGGCTTCGCGGGCCTGCTGATCGGCGCACCGAGCGCGATCGGGACCGGCCACATGATGGGCCGCATCACGCTGCTCCGATTCGACCGCTATCAGGTGCAGCAGCCGCGCGCGGGCGAGCGCCTGCGCGCGGGGGCCTCGCTCGACGTGCGCTGGCAGGGCACCGCGCGCGCCGTCCTCCACCTGGCGGGCGCCGATGGCGTCTGGCACGAGCTCGCGCGCGGTGCCGGCGGAGAGCGCCAGAACGTGCTGCGCGTCACGCTTCCCGCGCTGCCGACCGGCCCCGCGGCGCTGCGGATCGAACCCGTCGACCGCTCCCTGCGAGGCGAAGCGCGCGTCGCGCTGGTCCTCGAGTGAGGTCCGGAGGTGGCCCCCACGCGGCTCCGCCTCTATGCTCCCTGCCATGAGGATCTACACCCGAACGGGGGATGACGGCACCACGGGCCTGCTCGGACGCGACCGCGTGCCCAAGCACGACCCGCGCGTCGAGGCGTACGGCAGCGTGGACGAGCTCAACGCGGTGCTCGGCGTGGTGCGCGCGCACGATGCCGGGCGCTGGCTCGAGGACCTGCTGCCGCGCATCCAGTCGGACCTGTTCCGGGTCGGCGCCGAACTGGCCACCGCGGACGAGAAGATGCTGCAGAAGCTGGACCGCATCGCCGATACCGACATCGAAGGCTTGGAAGGCGCGATCGACCGCCTCGAGGCCGACCTGCCGGCGCTCACACGCTTCGTGCTGCCGGCGGGTTCGCCCCTGGCCGCGCATCTCCACCTGGCGCGCACGGTCTGCCGCCGCGCCGAACGCCGCGTGACGGCGCTCGCGGGAAGCGGTTCGGTCGAACCACGGATCGTGCGCTATCTCAACCGGCTCGCCGACCTGCTGTTCGTGATGGCGCGCTGGTGCAATCATCGTGCAGGCATGCCGGAAGTGACCTGGCCCGCCTGATCGGACCCCGGGAGCACGCGTTCAGCACGCGAGCCCCCGCCCTCTCGGACGCACCTCGCGCCCGACCCCCTGGAAAACGCGGGCTTGCATCCGGCCGCGCGTTGGGCTTTCATGGTGTTGCTGCCGCCGACGCTGCTGACGTCAGGCGGTGATGGATCGCACGGAGGAAGCCCATGCACCGCTGGCACGCGGATCGCGCGCCCGGTGGCTCCTCTCGCACCCTTCTCCTCGCCATGGCTGCGGCCTGCCTGCTGTCGGCGCCGGCCTCCGCCGCTGGGACTGTCCGGGAGAGGACGGTGCCGCCCGGCCCCGATGGATCCGGAACGGCACCCGCACCACGATGACGGTGATGGCGAGGGACCAGAGCCGCACAGACGAGAAGGACACCCGCACCGAGCGGTTGCAGCCGCAGGCGGGTGGGAAGGCCCGGCAGGCGATGCGGGACGCGAGAATGGCCGACCCGGCCGTGGCGTCCCTGGATTCCGTCACCGAGGAGATCGATTCGGCCGCCGGGAACACTCCCGAGCACGAGGCCGACACGGAGAACGCCCAGGCGGACGCGGAGGACACGCGCCCCTCGGCCGAGCAGCAGCAGGACGCGCAGGACCGGAGGCCCTTCCGAGCGGAGGCCGCCTCGCATGACGAACGGCCTGCCGGCATCAAGACAGTCGAGCACGAGCTGCCGACGGTCCCTTCCACGAGGAAGTGACGCGGCCGAACGCCCGAGGGGCGGACGGTCATCGCGGTGAGCCAGCGCTCTTCCGATTCCCCGCGTGGTGTTCTGGGCGACGTGTGCCCGGCGCCACGCACTCGAACCACCCCCGGGGCCGATGCAGGGCGCCCGGCAAGGACCCATCCATGAGACCTCGCCGTCGCCGCATCCGCACGCCGCGTCCACTCGACACCGGCGCCGCGCCCGAGAACCAGCATGAGGCCACACCGATGAACGACTCACCGGCGCATTTCGACGCCCCGGCCCCGCCCCCCGCTCCCGCCTTCGAGAGCAGCGCCGAAAGCGCGCCGACCGGCGGTGGAGAGGGCGACGGCGCGCGCGACGGAGGCCCCCGCGAGGGCGGCTTCCGCTACAGCAACAACCCGAACAACCGCCGCCGCCGGCGCCGCCGCCGCGGACCCGATCGCGAGCCGAGGCAGGACGGACGCCCCGGACAGGGCGCTCCGCCCTACGCCGACCGCGGCGACCGCCCCGAGCGCGGAGGCCGCCGCGGCCGCCGCGGCCGCTCTCAGGGCGGCGACGCGCCGCGCCCGCAGCGCCGTCGCGGACTCGAGGTGCTGCGCCAGATGCAGAACATCGGCGCCGCGCTCGATCCCACCGAACGCCTGATCCTCGAGCTTCCCGCCGGGCAGGGCAGTCCGCCCGATGGCGACCGCATCACCGGCCGCGCGCTCGATCTGATCGCGCCGCTCGGACGCGGCCAGCGCTGCCTGCTGGTGGCGCCTCCCAAGGCCGGCAAGACGCGCATCCTCCAGTGCATCGCCGCCTCGATCGCACACAACCATCCCGAGATCAAGGTGTACGCGCTGCTCGTGGACGAACGCCCCGAGGAGGTCACCGACTTCCGCCGCAACACGCCGGCCGAGGTGATCGCCGCCTCCAGCGACATGAGCGCCCGCGAGCACATCGAGTGCGCCGAGGAGGCCATGGACCGCGTGGCGCAGGAAGTCATCGACGGCAAGGACGTGGTGCTGCTGCTCGACTCCATCACCCGCCTGGCGCGCGCCTACAACTCGGCGGCCGGCAACGGCGGCCGCACCATGTCGGGCGGCCTCGACTCCAACGCCATGCAGGCGCCGCGCCAGATCTTCGGCTCGGCCCGCAAGATCGAGAACGGCGGCTCGCTCACGATCATCGGCACCGCGCTGATCGACACCGGCAGCCGCATGGACCAGATCATCTTCGAGGAGTTCAAGGGCACCGGGAACTCCGAGATCTACCTGTCGCGCGAGCTTGCCGAGCGCCGCATCTTCCCCGCGATCGACATCGCCAAGAGCGGCACGCGCAAGGAGGAGAAGCTCATCCCCGCCGAGCAGCTGGGCACGTTCCAGACGCTGCGGCGCGTGCTGCTCGGCATGCCGCTGCAGGAGTCCATGAGCAAGCTCATCGACCGCCTGCAGAAGACGCCGACCAACGAGCAGTTCTACCAGCTGGTGCGGGTGGGCGAGAGCTAGGGCGAGGCGCCGCGGCCCGCGCCGCCTCAGAGCCCCAGCCGCCCCTGCCCTCCCGCGTCCGGCTTGCCGCC
>CAZMQP010000003.1:0-28383 GCA_964568385.1 uncultured bacterium | reverse complement strand
CGAGTTCGACCCTCGAGGATGCGCGGAGGACGAGGCACGGGGGCGGCGACGGGAACGGTCGTGGACTGCGCGATGAACGCTCGTGCGCGGGCGCCACAGGCGCGATGGCCCGCGACGGCGCAACACGCCGCGACCTCGCGACGTCGTGCACGCCGGCAGGTGTCAACAGGGAATTCTCGTGCGTCGCTTCGGCCCGCCGCGCTACAGCCGCTTGTAGTCCGGCCCGCCGCCGCCTTCGGGGGTGACCCAGGTGATGATCTGGTAGGGGTCGGCGATGTCGCAGGTCTTGCAGTGGACGCAGTTCGAGGCGTTGATCTGCAGCTTGAGCGCGCCCTCCTTCGCCGGGTCGGGGACCATCTCGTACACCGCCGCCGGGCAGAAGTGCTGGCACGGGTTCCCGTACTCGCTGCGGCAGCGCGTCGCGCACACCGAGGTGTCCGCGACCACCAGGTGCACGGGCTGGTCCTCGTCGTGCATGGTGCCCGAGAGGTAGACGTCGGCCAGCTTGTCGAAGGTGAGCGAGCCGTCGAACGGCTGCGGCGCCGGCTTCCCGTTCGGATGGGCGTCGGCCAGCTTGCGCATGCGCTCGTGGCCCGGGACGTTCTTCACCCGGTCGCGCAGCAGCCAGTCGCGCCCCCCGGTGACCATGCCGATCGCGGTGTTCAGCATCCCGGCATGGAGGCCGTGCTCGAATCCCTGATGGAAGTTGCGCACCGCGCGCAGCTCCTCGGCCGCCCACGAGTGCTCGACGCGCCGCTCGTAGCCGGCGAGCCGGTCCTTCGAGAAGTCGTCCGCGAGCAGGCACTCGAACAGCGTCTCGGCGGCCAGCATCCCCGACTTCATCGCCAGGTGGATGCCCTTGAGCCGGGCGCCGTTCAGGAAGCCGCCGGTGTCGCCGGCGAGCAGCAGGCCGTCCGCGGACAGCTTCGGCATCGCCCACCAGCCGCCCTCGGGGATCGCCTTCGCGCCGTAGGCGACCGGCTTGCCGCCCTCGAGCAGGGCGCTCACCAGCGGATGGGTCTTGAACCGCTGCAGGTAGCCGTGCGGGTCGTTGGTCGGGTCGCGGGCGTCGAGGCCGGTGACGAACCCGACCGACCAGTGGGTGTCGTCGAGGCCGTAGATGAACGCGCCGCCGAAGGTGGAGTTGGGGAGCGGGAACCCCATCGTGTGGATCACGCGGCCCTTCTGGACGCGTCCGGGCGGCATCTCCCACAGCTCCTTGACCCCGGTCGAGTAGACCTGCGCGTTGCGCCCGACCGTGAGGCCGAGCTGGGTCTCGAGCACCCGCGCGATGGTCCCGCGCGGCCCCTCGCACAGCACCGTCGCCTTCGCCCGGCAGTCGGCGCCCGGCTGAAAGGTCGGCTTGCGCCCGCCCGTGCGGTCCACGCCCTTGTCGCCGGTGCGCACGCCGAGCACCCGCCCGGCCTCGACCAGCGGGCGGGCGGCGGGCGTCTCGGTCGCGATGAGGACGCCCTTCGCCTCGGCGATCCCCGCCATCCAGGCGACGAGGTCGCCGAGCGAGAGGACCAGGTTGCCGTGGTTCGAGAGCATCGGCGGCACCAGCGGCAGGCGCGCGTGGCGACGCTCGTGCAGCATGTAGACCTCGTCGCCGGTGACCTCGCTGCCGATCGGGCAGCCCTGCTCGCGGAAGTCGGGGATCAGCTCGCGCAGCGCGCGCGGGTCCAGCACCGCGCCCGAGATGCCGTGGGCGCCGACCCGGGCCGACTTCTCGAGCACCGCGATCGTGACCTCGCCCAGCGACTGGCCGGGGGCGCCGGCGGCGATGTTCCGCTCGTGACGGGCGATCAGGTCGGCGAGGTGGATCGCCCCGGCGAGTCCGGCGGGACCGGCGCCGACGAACTGGACGTCGAACTCCAGCACCTCACGTTCCACGGGTCCCTCCCGGGTGACGGACGGAGCCGCCGGACGCGCGGTGTCGGCTCATGCGCCGCGCGAGGCGGTCTCGGGCTTCGCGGTCCTGGGGGCCGCGTCGTCGCCGCCGTGGTCCACGTCGCCTTCGGCCTCGAGGAAGCGCTCGGCGTCGATCGCCGCCATGCAGCCCATCCCGGCGGCGGTGACCGCCTGCCGGTAGACGGCGTCCACCACGTCGCCCGCCGCGAACACGCCGGGGACCTCGGTGCGGGTGCCGCCCGGCTTCACCAGCAGGTACCCGCGGGAGTCGGTCGGCAGGGCGCCGGCGAGGAAGTCCGTGTTCGGCTGGTGGCCGATGGCGATGAAGACGCCGTCGGTCGGGTGCTCGCTCGTCTCGCCGGTCTTGAGGTTCCGGAGGCGCACCCCGGTGACCTTCTTCTCGCCGGGATCCAGGATCTCGACCACCTCGCTGTCCCAGACGAAGCGGATCTTGGCGTTCGCCTGCGCCCGGTCCTGCATGATCTTCGAGGCGCGCATCGAGTCGCGGCGGTGGACGACCACGACCTCGCTGCAGTAGCGCGTCAGATAGGTGGCCTCCTCCATCGCCGTGTCGCCGCCGCCGACCACCACCACGCGCTTGTCCTTGTAGAAGAACCCGTCGCAGGTGGCGCAGGCGGAGACGCCCATCCCCATCAGCTTCGTCTCGCTCGGGATGCCCAGCAGCTTCGCCGAGGCGCCGGTCGCCACGATGAGGGTCTTCGCCTGGAACTCCTTCCCGTCCGCCCGCACGGTGAAGGGACGCCGCGAGAGGTCCACGCTCTCGGCGGTCGCCCACACCATCTCGGTGCCGAAGCGCGCGGCCTGGTCGCGCATGCGCTCCATCAGCTCCGGCCCGAGGATCGCCTCGCGGAAGCCGGGATAGTTCTCGACCTCGCTGGTGATCGTGAGCTGGCCGCCCGGCTGGGGGCCGCCGATCAGCGTCGGCTTGCGGTTGGCGCGGGCGGCATAGAGGGCCGCCGTGTAGCCGGCGGCGCCGGAGCCGAGGATGAGCACGTCGTGGACGGTGGCCAAGCGGTTCTCCCGGTCGGGGGGGCGGGTGCGGCGGCAGGCATTCTAGTGCAACCGCGCGGGCCGGCCCAAGCGGCCGTCGCCCGCTCCCGGGTTTGGGATGCGGCGGCCGCGCGAACGGTGCGGCGGGGATCGGCGGCGGGCGCCGCGCCCGCTACCGCACGCCGAAGATGTACTCGTTCAGGTACTGGATCGTCGCCTCGCGGTCGGTGACGTCGTGCGCCATCAGGTCGCCGATCGTGACGATCCCGCACACGCCCCGGGCGTCCACCACCGGCAGGTGGCGGATGCGCTTCTCGGTCATCACCGCGCGGCACTCCTCGAGGGTGGTCTCCTGCCGGCAGAAGGCCACCGGGGTCGTCATCACGTCGCGCACCAGGGTGGAGGCCGGATCGCGGCGCTTCGCCACCACCCGGCGCAGGATGTCGCGCTCGGTGAAGATCCCCGACACCTTGCCGCCGTCGAGCACGACCAGACCGCCGATCGCGCGTTCGTTCATCAGCGTCGCGGCCGTCAGCACCGTGTCGGCGACGCCGATCGTGACCACCTCGCCGCCCTTCCTGGCGAGCACCATCTGGACCGTGCTCATCGTCCTACCTCCCGGGGGGATCGCGGCCGACACGGCGAGTGTCCACCCCGGGGGCGGCCGGCGCAACCGGAATGCGGGCGGGGAGGGCGGCGCCGGCCGGCCGGCGCCCGCGGGCGTCAGCGGGCCTTGAGCGCCCGCGCGGCCCGGGAGTAGTCGCGCTCCTTCACCCACAGGAGCATCCCGTACTGTCCCTTGCCCGCGACCACCGCGTCGGCGGCGGTGACGTTGATCTTGCGTTCGGCGAGCTTCTGGATCTGGCGGTGGACGGCGCCCGGCTTGTCCTTCCCCTGGATGAGGAAGCCCTTCTTGACGCCGCTGACCTTCCACCCGTGCCGGCGGCCGACCTGGCGGATCGGCGTCAGGCTCTCGGCGACCAGGTCCAGCTGGGCCTTGCCGCCGCGGCCGGGGAATCCGGAATAGGCGAGCAGGTTGACCCGGGCGTCCTTGAGCGCGCCGAGGACCATGGCGCCCTGACCGGAGCGGTTGGGGACCGTCACGTAGCAGTAGCGGATCTTGCGAGCGGACATCACGCCCCCCTTTCAGGCATCGCGTCGTGCGATGCGCTGACCGCATCCTACGGCCCCGCCCGCCGGGGGAGAAGCGCGAACTGGCCCGGCGGGCCCGGGCGGCGCCGGGCCCTACGCCGCGCGCAGGCTGGCGGCGAGCGACTGGCGGCCGGCGCGCAGCGCGGGCAGGAACCCGCCCACCACGCCCAGCACGGCGGCGAAGACGAGGCCGATCACCATCCCGGTCGGCGTCACGCGGAACGCGAACGCGATCTCGCTGAACGACGCCCAGTTGGTGGTGCTGGTCGTGATGCCGTTGATCGGCAGCGCGAGGACGCAGCCGGCGATCCCGCCGATCAGGGCGATCAGCACCGACTCGATCAGGAACGAGAGGGTGATCGCGAACGGCGTGAAGCCGAGGACCAGCAGGACGGCGATCTCGCGCGTGCGCTGCTGGACGGCGGCGAACATCGTGTTCATGGCGCCGAAGATGGCCCCGACCGCCATGATCAGGGTGATGAAGATGCCGCCGACCCGGATGACGATGCCCATCGCCTGCGACTGCTCGCTGTACCAGCCGCGCTCCGTCCGCACCTGGACCCCGAGGCGGGGGTCGCCCTCCAGTTGCTGCTTGAGCGCCGCGAAGCGCGTGGTGTCGCGCATGCGCAGCGTCACGCTCTGGAACGCGCTCTCGCGGTTGAGCGCCGGCATCAGGACCGCGTTGTCGCCCCAGACCTCCGAGTCGAACCCCGAACCGCCGGCGGCGAAGTGGCCCACGACGGTGAAGTCCCGCTGTCCGAAGCGCAGCCGGTCGCCGATCCCGCAGCTCGCGAACCGGCGCGCCATGCGCCGCGCGACGATGATCTCGTCGGTGCCGGGGGCGAACATGCGGCCCTCGACGATGCGCACCTGGTCGCGCAGCCGCAGTCCCTCGGCGTCGATGCCGCGCACGGTCACGTTCGACGAGCCGCTCTGCCCCAGCCGCGGCTGGTTGATGAGCACCACCATCTCGGCGCTGGCGAGCGGGCGGCCGTCGGGGCCGGTGGCGACGTCGGGCAGCGCGCGCAGGATGTTGGCGGCGTCCCGCGAGATCCCGCTCGAGATCTCGGAGTCGGCCCCGGTGCGGAGGACGATCAGGTTCTCGGGCGAGCCGGTCTCGACCAGCGCCGCCTGGAAGCCGGACGCCAGCGCGAAGGTGCCGACCAGGATCGCCACGACGAGCGCGATCCCGAGCGTGGTGGCGAGGGTCGAGAGCGGGCGCTGGGTGACGTTGCGCAGGTTGTAGGAGATCGGGATGGCCATGGTCGCTCCCTACTCGACGCGCCGCAGCGCGTCGACGATGCGCAGGCGCGACGCCTGCAGGGCCGGGATGATGCCGCTGGTGGCGCCCATGAGCACGGCGATGCCGACGCCCATGGCGACCGAGTTCCAGCTGACGGTCATCGGCGGCAGGAACCCGCCGGCGTTGAACTTCGATCCCTCGATGACGAACTTGGCGAGCAGCGCCCCCAGCGTGCCGCCGCCGAAGGTGAGGATGGCGGCCTCGATGAGCACCAGGCGGAACAGGGTGCCGTCCGTGAAGCCGAGCGTCTTCATCACGCCGAACTCGGCGGTCCGCTCGCGGGTCGCCATCATCATCGTGTTCGCCGCCACCAGCAGGATCGCGAACACCACCGCGATCCCGATCACGCCGATCAGGAACGGGACGTTGCCGTACATGCTGACGAACCCGGCCTGGAACGCCCGTTCGGTCTCGGTGTGGGTCGAGGCGGCCGAGTTCGCGTAGAGCGCGTCCACCGCCTCGGTGATCTCGCCCGCGCGCTCCGGCTCGGCGAGCTGGAGGACGTACCAGCCCACCATGCCCTGGCCGCCCATGCCGCGCTCGCTCAGGTACTTCCAGTGGAACAGCATGGACTCCTCGCCGAACGCCGGGTCCTTCGCCCGGTAGACCGCGCGGATCGTGAAGGTCCAGGTGCCGGGGAAGATCGTGCCCGAGATCGGCACCTTCTGGCCCATCTTCCATCCCATGCGCTCGAACAGGCTCCGGCCGACCACGCAGGCGTCGCGCTCGCTCAGGAACATCGCCAGCCGGGGGTCCATCCCGGCCGGCACCGGCAGGGGCACCGCCGACGAGTCGCCGGCGACGATCTCGACGTCGGCGTCGTAGATCGGCAGGTAGGTCTCGGCGTCGCAGGCGAACTGGGCGAAGAAGTTTCCGGGGTCGTTGGGGTCGCGGCCGCCGAACCAGTTCGCGTAGCTCACCGCCTTGACGCCCGGGATCGCCGCCAGCCGCTCCCGGTAGGAGAGCGGGAGCGGGAAGATGAGCGAGATCGCGTTGCGGGTGACGAGCCGCGCCTCGCTGCCGACCTCGATCGAGGCGGCCAGCGTGTCGAGCACCCCGCGCAGCGCGCAGAACAGGAACAGGGCGACGACCACGCTCATCAGGGTGAGCGTGGTGCGCAGCTTGTTGCGGCCGAGGTTGACGAGGACCAGCGAGAACAGTCTCATGGGCTCCCCGCGCTCAGTTGGACAGCACGCCCTTGTCGAGGTGCAGCACGCGATGCGCGCGCTCGGCGGCGTGCGGGTCGTGCGTGACCATGACGATCGTCTTCTTGAACTCCTTGTTCAGCCGCTCGAGCAGGCCGAGGATCTCCTCGCCCGACTTGCGGTCGAGGTCGCCGGTCGGCTCGTCCGCGAGCAGCAGCGTCGGGTCGCTCACCAGCGCCCGCGCGATCGCCACCCGCTGCTCCTGCCCGCCCGAGAGCTGGCGCGGGTAGTGCTTGAGCCGGTCCTTGAGGCCGACGTTCTCGAGCGCGTGGGTGGCGCGCTCGACCCGCTCCTTGCCGCTCATCTTCTGGAGCAGCAGCGGCAGCTCGACGTTCTGGATCGCGGTCAGCACCGGGATCAGGTTGTAGAGCTGGAAGATGTAGCCGATGTGCCGCGAGCGCCAGCGCGCCAGCTCGCGCGGCTTGAGGCGCCCGATCGACCTGCCGCCGACCTCGACCTCGCCCGCGGTCGGCTGGTCGATGCCGCCGATCAGGTTGAGCAGCGTGGTCTTGCCGCTGCCGGACGGACCCATCAGGGCGACGAAGTCGCCCTCGGCGATCTCCAGCGTGAGCCCGGCCAGCACCGGGACCGCCTGGGTGTCGCGGCGATACTCCTTGTGCACGTCCCGCACCGTCACCAGCGCCATCGAGCCCTCCTTCGCCGTTCCCCGCCGGCGGGCGGGGTCCTGGGTTCCGTCAGCTGCCGCGGACGCGCACGCGCGCCCCGTCCTCGAGCCCGGGCGGCGGCGACAGGATGACGCTCTCCCCGCCGCTCAGCCCGGAACGGATCTCGACCTGCTCCCCGCGCGCGACGCCGGTCTCGACCGTTCGCGCCGCGGCGCGCCCGCCGGACACCACCCACACCCGGGCGTCGCTCCCGCTGCCCACCACCGCCGCCGCCGGGGCCAGCACGCGGCGCGGCGGGACGGGCCCGGTCTCGGACTCGGAGTCGCCCGGCGGCGCGAACTCCACCTTGGCGCCCATCTCGGGCAGGATGCGGCGGTCGCGGTCGAGGATCGAGACCTTGACCTGCACGGTCGCCTTCTGCCGGTCGGCGGTCGGCACCACCTGGCGCACGCGACCCGCGAACGAGGTGTCGGGGTAGGCGTCGAGCGTGATGCGGCACGACTGCCCGTTCCGGATGCGCGAGATGTAGGCCTCGTTCACGTCCACCTCGACCTCGAGCGTGCGCAGATCGGCCATCGTGGCGATCGCGCTGCGGGTGAGCCCGCCGCCCGCGGTCGAGGGGGCGACGAACTCGCCCACCTCGGCGTCCTTGCGCAGGACGGTGCCGTCGAACGGGGCGGTCACGATCGTGTTGTCGAGGCTGGCGCGGCTCAGCGCGAGCTGTGCGCGCGCGGCGTCCGCCTGCGCGGCGAGCGAGCGCAGGCGCGCCGACTGGGTCTCGAGCTCGGCGTCCGAGAGCAGGCGGCGCTCGTGGAGCCGGGTCGCCCGCTCGAGGTCGCGCTCGGCCTGGTCGCGCTCGATCGTCAGCTGGCGGAGCCGCGCCTCGGCGGCGTCCACCGCCGCGCGGAAGTCGTCGTTCTCGAGCCGCGCGATCACCTCGCCGCGGCGCACGACCGAGCCCTCGCCGACGCCGAGGTAGGCGAGCCGCCCCGGCACCTTGGCCGACACCGAGGCCTTGGTGCGGGCCACCACGTAGCCGCTGGCGCTGATGCCGCCGCCGGGCGACGCGGCGCCGCCGGTCGCGGCGGCGACCGCCGTGCGCACCTCGATCGCGCCCGGGAAGAGGCGCGGCCACAGCACGACCGCGAGCACGATCAGCACCACCCCGATCCCGGCCGGGACGGCGAAGCGGGTGCCTCCGCGCGGGCCGGGCGGGGGCTCGCTGCGGTCGATGCGCAGGCGTGCGAGGTCGGGCGGGGTCGTGTTCATGGGAGTCCCGGGTGGGTGAGGAAGCGGCCCAAGTTAGCGAGCGGGGCGATGCCGGTCAAGGCGCGGCGCGCGGCGTTTGCCGCCCGGCCGCGCGTGCCGCTAGAGTGAGCCGATGCCCGACCTGCGCCGCGCCCTGCTCCCGTTCGCGCTGCTGCTCGCGGTACCCCTGGCGGCCGACGGCACGCTGCCGATGCCCGAGATGTCGGCCTACCAGTTCGGGCTGCTGCGCCGCGGGCCGGCCTGGAGCGCTGAGCGTACGCCTGCCTCGGACAGCATCCAGGCCGGCCACCTCGCGAACATCGGCCGCATGGCGGAGGCGGGGATCCTGGTCGCGGCAGGCCCGCTGCTCGACGGCGGCGACCTGCGCGGCGTGCTGGTGTTCCGCGCCGACTCGGTCGAGCGCCTGCGCGCCGAGGTGGCGCGCGACCCCGCGGTGCGGGCCGGGCGGCTCACGCTCGACCTCCACCCCTGGTTCGCGCCGGCCGGGATCGGCGAGCCGTACCGGCGGCTCGCCCGCCAGCCCGGGCACCGGGACAGCATGGTGCGGCTGCAGCTGGTCCTGCTCCGCAGGGGCCCGCGCTGGACCGCGGACGACTCGCCCGAGACCCGCGCGCTCCAGGCCGCGCACGTGAACGCGATCCTCGCCGGGCTCGCGGCGGGGGAGCTGGTGACCGCGGGACCCTTCGGCGGCGGGGGCGACCTGCGCGGCGTGCTGGTCTACCGCGGAGACTCGACCGCCGCGCGCCGGCGAGCGCTCGACGATCCGGCCGTGAGGGCGGGCCGGCTGGCGGTCGAGCTGCACCCCTGGTTCGTCGGCTACGGCTCGATGCCCGGGGACACCGCCGGCCTCGCCCGCTGACGGCGGCGGACGCCTCCGGCGCCCGCGCGTCCTTGCGTTCCGCAAACCGTCCCCCTAGACTTCGCGGTCCGGACTCACATCCGCGCGCCGGCGCGCCGCGCCGGCGTCTCCCCCGCGCCCCGAGGGTTCCATGACATTCGTCATCGCCGAGCCGTGCATCGGCGTCAAGGACAAGTCCTGTGTCGAGGTGTGCCCCGTGAACTGCATCTACGAGGGCGAGGACATGTTCTACATCCACCCCGACGAGTGCATCGACTGCCAGGCGTGCGAGGCCGCGTGCCCGGTGCAGGCGATCTTCCCCGACAACGGCGTGCCCGAGAAGTGGGCGAGCTACACCGAGAAGAACCGCGTCCACTTCGAGAAGTGACGCGCGCGTGACCACCGGCACGCTGCCCGACCGCGACCAGGCGCTCGCCCTGCTGCACGAGTGGGTCGAGAACCCCAACCTCCGCAAGCACGCGCTCGCCGTCGAGATGGCGATGCGCGCCTATGCGCGCGAGTTCGGCGAGGACGAGGCGCGCTGGGGGATCACCGGGCTCATCCACGACTTCGACTGGGAGCGCCACCCCGACCTGGAGCGCCACCCGGTGCAGGGGGTGGCGCACCTGCGCACGCTCGGCTGGCCCGAGGACGTGCTCACCGCGGTGCTCGGGCACGCGCCGCACACCGGCACGCCGCGCGAGACGCGCATGGCCAAGGCGCTGTTCGCGTGTGACGAGCTGTGCGGCCTGCTCACCGCGTGCGCGCTGGTGCAGCCCGACCGCAGGCTCGCCTCGGTCGAGGTGCCGTCGGTGCGCAAGAAGATGAAGAGCGCCGGCTTCGCCCGCAACGTGAACCGCGACGACATCGTGAACGGCGCCGCCGAACTGGGCGTGGACCTCGACGCCCACATCGCGTTCGTGCTCGCGGCGCTGCAGTCGGGCGCTGGCGACCTCGGGCTCTGAACGTGCCCCGCGGCGGGCTCCGATGAGCGCCTCGCCGGCCGCGCGGCTGCTGTCGGCCTGGCGCACCTGCGAGCGGCTGCCGCTCGGACGCGGCCTGTTCGGCCTGCTCATCGGCCGCATGGTGCCCTACAGCGCCAGCACCGCGCCGCGCGTGGAGGTGCTCGAGCCGGGCCATGCGCGCGTCTCGATGGCCGACCGCGGCGCCGTGCGCAATCACCTCGGTTCGGTGCACGCCGTGGCGCTCGCCAACCTGGGCGAGTTCACCAGCGGCATCGCGATGATCGCGGCGCTGCCGGCGCACCTGCGCAGCATCGTCACCCGCATCGAGGTGGACTTCGTGAAGAAGGCGCGCGGCCGCATCACCGCCGAGGCGCGCGTCGTGGTGCCCCATGTGACCGGCCCCACCGACCACGTCGTGACGGCGGCACTGACGGATGCCGCAGGCGATGCCGTGGCCCGCATCCATGTGCACTGGCGACTGGACGTGCGCGCATGAGTCCGGCCACTCCGCTCGACACGCCGCTCACGCGGCACGCCGGCATCGCCGTGCCGCTCATCTGCGGCCCCATGTACCCGTGCAGCGACCCCGAGCTCGTGGCGGCCGTGTCGGAGGCCGGCGGCATCGGCGTGGTGCAGCCGCTCACGCTCACCTACGTGCTCGGCCACGACTTCCGCGAGGGCCTCCGGCTCATCCGCTCGCGCACCACCAAGCCGATCGGGTTCAACGCGCTCATCGAGAAGTCGTCCAAGCGCTACCTGGAGCAGATGCGCCGCTGGGTGGACATCGCGCTCGAGGAGGGCGTGCGGTTCTTCGTCACCTCGCTCGGCGACCCGCGCTGGGTGGTCGAGAAGGCGCACGCCGTGGGCGGCGTCGTGTACCACGATGTGACCGAGGCCAAGTGGGCCGCCAAAGCGAAGGACGGCGGCGCCGACGGCCTGATCGCCGTGAACGCGCGTGCCGGAGGGCACGCCGGGCCGCGCGACCCGCGCGCGCTGCTCGACGAACTCGCCCCCTTCGCGCTGCCGGTCGTGTGCGCCGGCGGCGTGGGCGACGCCCGCGGGTTCATCGACGCGCTCAAGATGGGCTATGCCGGCGTCCAGTGCGGCACGCGGTTCATCGCCACGCCCGAGTGCTCGGCGAGCGACGACTACAAGCAGGCGCTACTCGACGCGCGCGCCCGCGACGTGGTGATGACCGAGCGCATCACCGGCGTGCCGGTGGCCGTGCTCGACTCGCCCTCGGTGCGCCGTCTGGGCCTCAAGGCGAACGCGTTCGAGCGCTGGATGCTCCGGCAGCCGCGCACCAAGCACCTGATGCGCACGTTCTTCGCGATGCGCTCGCTGTCCACGCTGCGCAAGTCGCTGCGCGTGCCCAAGGGCCGCGGCGAGTTCTGGCAGGCCGGCAAGAGCGTCGAGGCGATCCACTCCATCGACCCGGCGGGCTCGATCGTGCGCACGTGGGCGGACGCGGCCGAGGAGGAGGCGGGCGTGCAGGTGAGCCCGTACGCGCGCTGACGGCGGGCGTCACGGAACGCCCGCTCCGGCGTAGAGGGAGCCCGGGCGGCCGCGGCCTCCCGAAGGAAGGAGCCCTGCCATGACCGACATCACCCGCCGTCCCCCGGCCGACGCGCCCCCTCGCTGGGCCACCGTGCTCGCGTGGGCGCGGCACGGCAACGTGCCGCCGCCGCGGCGCCTCGAGAAGTCCGATGCCGAGTGGCGCGCGCAACTGACCGACGCGCAGTACCAGGTGGCCCGGCGCGGCGGCACCGAGCGGCCGTTCGAATCCGAGATGTGCAGCCTGTTCGAACCGGGCCGCTACGCGTGCGTGTGCTGCGGCACGCTGCTGTTCGATGCGACCACCAAGTTCGAGAGCGGCTCGGGCTGGCCGAGCTTCACCGAGCCCCTCACCGCCGGCGTGGTCGGGTACGTGCTCGACGAGAGCCACGGCATGCAGCGCGTGGAGGTGACCTGCCAGGTGTGCGACGCGCACCTCGGGCACGTGTTCCCCGACGGCCCGGCCCCGACGGGCCTGCGCTACTGCATCAACGCGGTCTCGCTGAGGAAGTCGGCGGAAGGGGACTGACCGCGGATCGCGGCGCGGGCGGCGCGGGTGGGGCGCGCCCCCCTGCGCCACCGGCCCGCCCGGCCCCGTGTTCGGTTCGCCCGGCTCGGACGTAAGGGGGTTCGAGGCGGTGCAGCGACCGAGGCGAGCGCATGCCGTGGGGCTCGTCCGGCGCGTGGCGCCGCCGCCCCTCGAACGCGCGGTGCGCTCGGAGTCCGTGCATGCGACCTCGGTCCCTCCGCCCATGGGCGGCGTCCCTCGCCCTGGTGCTCGCGATGTGCTCGCTCGCGCCGGTCCCGGCGCGGCCGGCGCCGGCCCCCGGCGCGCTCGAGGGCAGGGAACTGCCGCCCGCGGATGAGGTGCGCTCGGGTCTCGAGTCGCTCGCGGGCAGCCTGCTCGGAGGGGAGCTCAAGGGCCATGTGACCCGAGCGGTCGTGGACGAGGACGCGCCGCGCCGCCTGGTGGTGCGGGTCAGCCATGACGGCCTGCTGGGGGCGCGGCTGTGGGGCGAACTCCTGAATGCGGACCGGCGGCGGCAAGCGGGGGTCGTCATGCCGGAGCCCGCCTCGATCGCCGAGGGGTCGGGCGAACTGACGCTCACCTTCGAGTCGGAGCCCGGCGTGGTGCCGCCGCCCTCCGCGCTGCTGAGGGTCAGCGTCGCCGCCGCCGGGCGCCGCACCGCGAGCTACACGCGCCTCTTCCGGCTGGGCAAGGAGTGGTCGAGGACGGCCGCCTCCGGCGAGGGCTTCGTGGTCACGATCGCACCGCAGCCGGTCGGCCGGACCGCCGAGCTCGGGCCCACGCCGTCGATGGTGGTGCCGGCGAGCACCGTGCGCATCGCACCCTCCGCATCCACCTCGCCGCCCGCGCCGGCGCCGGCCACGACCGCCCCGCGGACGCGGGCCATCACGGCCACGCGGTCGGTCCTGCCCGTCACCAAGCCGCCGGCCGAGACCCAGGCCGGCACGGCCACGCGCGCGCTGCCCACCGCGCGGCTGCTCGAGGCGCGTTCGGTCACGCTGGGGCTCACCCCGGCGGACGCGAGCCGCGGCGCCCGCGGGCCGGGCGCCCTGCCGCTCCCGACGTTCGCCGATGTCCGCACCGAGGACATCCGACTCGACCTGACCCGCGTGCTCAACGTGTACCCGGAGGTCTATCCGGACCAGGAGCCGTCCTCGGGGATCTTCTACTTCCTGCCCCACGACTACGCGCTCAAGTGGGACCAGGCGGACGGCTACGCACTCCGGAGCGTCTACTCCGCCGCGGCCCCGGGGGCCGCGGGCGAGGTGCTCATGTCGGCGCGCCTCGATGGCGGCATCGGGGCGCGCGACCTGGGCGTCGCGGTCCAGATCGTGCGGGCGCACGCCAAGGCGCGGGGCATGCCCTTCCGTGAACTGCGGCCGCTGCCGATCGACTCGCTCACCGTCTCGCTGTCGGACGACCTGGGCCGCTACAGCGTTCCGGCGAACCGCATCTCGGTCAACGGACTCACCGATGTCGCCGGTCAGCTCGACGTGTCGTGGATCACCGACGAGCGCACCAAGGACTTCATCCAGGAGGCGCTGATCGAGAACGTCGGCATCAGCGGCAGCGTGATCTACCGCCCGACGGGCAACGGCCTCGGGCCGAGGGTGGTGCCCATCCACATGCGGCTGGCGGACTACGGCACGTTCGGCCCGTTCCGGTGGGAGCGCACCGGCTGGAAGAACCCGACGCCCTACCCGGTCACATTGCGCTACCTGCACGCCCTGCGCGTCGCCGACGGCGCCCCGCCGGTCGTGAACTCGTGGAGCCTGGGGGAGACGCGGGTCCCGCCGGGCGGCCAGGTGCGCTGGAGCGCCGCCTCGGTGCCGTTCTGGATCGACGCACAGGCCCAGAAGATCTGGATCGACTACACCGTGGACGCGTCGTGCCGGGAGTGCGGCGCGAACGCCATCGCCGGTCTGACCGGGGGCGTGTCGGCCGCCGGCTCGTCGCAGTTCACGTTCCGCTCGCTGACGCCGCTGGCCGAATCGGGCGCCCAGCACATCTTGGTGGAGGTGCGCTCGAGGCACTTCGATCCCCAGGGCGAAGCCACCCGGACGCGCTCGTTCGTCGTGGATGCGGACGGCAAGGACTTCACGCTCGGGCCGGTGTTCGGGCTGGAGCGGGCGGCGGGCCGCTCCGGGCCGCTGTTCGAGTTCCGGCTCTCGCTCACCATGAAGGACGGCGCCGTCGTGGGTGGCGACGCCGCGTGGGTGCCCGGCGACAAGTCGTGGATGCCGATCGGGCGCCGCCAGCTGGAGCAGTCGCTGGGCACGCGGCTGGAGCGCTGAGCCGTGCGCGGCTGCTCACGGATTCGCCGGAGCGCCCGGCTCGCGCTGCTCCTGCTCGTGCTCGCCGCGCCGGCCGGCGCCGTGCCCGACCTGGCCTCGCGCCGGGTGGTGGCCGGGGTGACCGTCTTCGCGGACGACCAGCGGGCCGACCTCTTCCACTACGCACCCGCGGAGATGCGGCTCGTCACGGCCGAGGATGGCCGGCCCGATCTGAGCTTCGTGGACATGCGCTACACCGGGAACGCCCTGGCGCGCGATCGCGGGCTCACGCTCCACAAGAGCCTGCTGACGATCCGCGTGGAGCTGCCGGCCCACCCGGCCGAGGTGCTGGCGTCCTGTGCCCGGCAGCTCGGGCCAGCGGGGCGCGCCGCCGAGCTGCGGCCGCTGCCCATCCGCCGGTTGAGCGCCGCACTGCTCTTCATCTCGATCGGCGCCTCCGCCGACACCGTCCGCCATGGAGTGCCGGGAGGACGCCTCCTCGCGAGCCGCGAGCACGAGGGCCCGGTGGGCGAGGGCTACTGGAGGGAGCGCGTGTTCAGCGTGGGGCTGGACTCGCTCACCGCCCAGGCGCTGCGCGCCGCCTTCGAGCAGGGGCTGCTGTCCATGAGCCTCGCCTATGCGGTGGTGGCCGACGGGCGGGTGGCGCGTGAGCCGTGGGGCCTCGTGGACGCGCCGCCGATGCTGGCCGAGGCGCTCGGCCGGGAACTGGCCGCGGAGTCCGCGGCGGGCGCCACCGGCGCCGACTCGATGCTCCGGCGGGTGGTCGCCGCGGGGGTCATCCCGATCCACGTGGATGCCCGCCGCTTCCCGGACCTGATGCGGCGCGTCGACCTCGACGCCGGGACGCGGACCGGCTACGCGGCCATGGACGTGTACTGCTACGACTTCCGCGACAACCGGCGGCCCGATCTGTACGAGAAGCAGGTCGAAGTGGAGGCCGAGTCCGTGGCCGGCCGCCCGGTGCGGCTGCAGGCCGTGTTCGCCCGGGCTCATCCGGACGTATACCAGACGAGCCTTCGCTTCCCGGTCGCCGTTCGGCTGGACCGACCCTACCGCTACCGGGTGGCGGAGGTCCGGCCCGACGGGAGTTCGACGCAGGGCGGCTGGCGGGCGGGTCGTGACTGGCTGGACGTCCTCGACCTGACCACGCCCGCGCCGGCGGCCGCCACCGGGGTCCGTCCCATCCGCTGAGGCGCCGCCAGGGGGATCCTCCACGATGATCCGGTTCCGCCGCATCGAGCACGCGTACCGCACCGCCGCGCTTGTCGCGAGCGCCGCGCTGTCCCTGAGCGCCGCCCCCGCCCGGGCGATCGTGAACTACGACCAGGGCTCGCGCGTCGTGCTCGGGGTGCAGCTGCTGCAGGACTCCGGCGACCCGACCGCCTACTACTACGTGCCCCAGTACCCGCGGCTCGCGCAGCGCGAGGACGGCAGTTACGAGCTGCTGTGCCTGAAGTACGTGGACGCGCAGGGGGGGACGAGCGGCGGGCTCCTGCACGCGCTGGTCGAGTTCACGCTGCCGCAGGACCGGCTCGCCAAAGTGGAGGCGGAGCTGCGCAAGAGCGCGGGCAACGTCCGCATCATGGGCCCGGTCCCGCTCATGCAGGCCACCAAGGACGGCGTCGAGGGCACCGGCTCGTTCGAGGTGGTCTCGGCGGTGCTCTCGAACAAGGGCGAGGGGGGCTTCACGCGCTCGGTGGTGGCGTCGGGGCGCGCCCCGTTCACCCCCGGCTCGCGCGCCGTGGTCGCGGCCATCCTCTCGCCGCAGGGCGCGACCCTGCTGTGGAACTCGCTCTCCGGTCCCACCTCGGACGTGTCGGTCTCGGTGCACGGCTACTACGAGGCGCTGGTGCAGGGCTACAACGCCCGCGTCACGGCCGACGTCTCGGCGGTCTACGAGCACTTCAGCCAGATCGCGAACGCGCAGAAGGGCTACACCCGCCGGCAGGTGCGCGACATCGTGGACCAGCTGCATCGCAACGGCACGCTCAAGATCGACGTGGTCGATCGCAGCGCGGGGCTGGGGATCAAGTCCGACGACATGGCGGGGATCCTGCAGCTCGTGACCGACAAGCTCACCACGCTCATGTTCGACGACTCGAGCGGCTGGTCGAAGGTGCCCGCCACCGAGGTCGCCGTCGAGCGCGGGCAGCTCCAGGGCCGGCAGTCGCGGGGGTTCCTGTCCAAGCTGTTCTCGGGCAGCGGCAACCAGAACTACGTCTCGGACGACCAGTGGGTGCTCAAGAACCGCAAGGACATCCGGCAGAGCACGTTCACGCTCGTCCTGAACAAGAACTCGTCGATCCGCGTGCCGGTCAGCACGTCCGGCAACCTGGGCGGGCTCTATCGGGAGCTGGCGGAGGACAGCCGCTGCTTCCGCATCGTGAATCTCGCCGACGCGGCGTTCGAGTTCCGGCCGGTCTACTTCCAGCTCGACGGCGACTTCCTGGATGCGTTCCAGGAGACCATCAACTTCGTCTCGGTGAGCTTCCGCAAGACCTACGCCGACCGTCCGGCGTTCACCAAGTCCATCCAGCTGAGCCGCGCCGATCTCGAGGCGGGCCGCACCACCGCCACCATCGCGTTCCCGCGCCTCGGCCTGACGGGCAAGGACTGGACCCAGTACGAGTACCAGGTGCGCTGGAGCCTGCGCGGCGGACCGACGCTTTCGGTGCCGCCGAAGGAGGAGGAGTGGATCAAGAGCTCCGACGCGGCGATCTCGCTGGTCCCGCCGCTCACCAAGCGGATCGTCGAGATCGAGTCCGACCGGCAGGGCTTCGCCACCCAGGGCGTCAACACCGGCGTCGTCGAGTTCGCCATCCTCCAGGCCGGCAAGCCCAAGCTAGAGCGCAAGGCCACCCTGCGGGCGGCGGATGCCACGCCGACCACGCGCGTGGCGCTCTACGTGGACCGCGACTCGCCGGTGGCGTACCGCGTGTCGTGGCACTCGGCGAGCGGGAGCCATGAGGAGAAGCTGTCGCTGCTCGAGTCGGACTACCTGTTCCTGGTCCCGCCCTCTCCCGCGGCACGGGGTGCGGCGCGATGAGGCGCACCACCCTCGCCTGCAGCCTCGGCGTCCTGCTGGCGTGCGCGCCGGCGGCGCTCGCCCAGCCGGTGCTCGTGGACCGGGGCGTGCGCGCGGGCGGGCTGTGGTGCTTCCCGCTCACCACCGACAGCCTCACCTACGTCCATCTGCCCGCGGCGGTCCGGCTCGCCGAGGACGAGCAGGGCCGTCCGCAGTTCTCGTTCGTGCGCTACGTCATCAACACGAGCGGCGACAGCGCGAGCGCTTCGAGCATCACCGAGGCCCGCGGCGGCGGCGTGCTCACGTTCCTGGTCGAGCTCGAGACCCCAGCGGCGATGGTGCAGGAGGCGGGCGCTGCCCTGCGCCAGCAGGTCGGGAACCCGCGCGTCAGCCTGCGGGGCCCGATCGTGTGCAGCGAGGGCCGCTACACGCTCGTCTCGTCCGTCCTGCAGCCGGGGCGCGAGTCGTCGTCCCGGCACGCGCTCGCCACCGGCCGGGCGCCGGTGCTCGAGGGCAACCGCCTCGCGCTGTCGTTCGATCTCGATCCCGAGCGGGCCACCCTGCTGCTCAAGTCGTTCGCGATGGCCACGCCCGATGTGTCCCTGCTCTTCGACCTCACCTTCACCGGCCTCACCGACGCCTACCGCGCCGACCTGACGGTGAACTGGTCCGAGGTGCGCAAGAGCAAGACGTTCTCGGCGGGAGCCACCGCCTACTTCGTGAGCGCGGACATCGGCGTCGCCATTGACGAACTGCGGCGCACCCAGGCAGTGGAGCTGCGCACGGCGGGCAACGACCCCGTCACGGAGGGGCTGCTGAACACGGTGTACGGCCGCCTGCTCGACCTGCTGTTCAAGCCCGTCGAACCCGAGCGCGTGCCGCCCGCCGAGCGGGGCGGGCTCATGGACGCCCTCGGCACGATGTTCGGCTCGGGGAGCGCGATGTCGAGCCGCAAGATGCTGGGCTACGGCGCCGAGCTCGCCTACCAGATCCGCGACGTCCGGTCCGAGGGCCGGAGCGTGATGACGTTCGACCACCGTGCCTCGGTGCAGCGGCATCACTCGATCGCGTTCAACCTCGGCGACTTCGAGCGGACGCACGGTTCGGACCCGCGGCACTTCCGCACGGTCAACCTGGGGGATGCGGCGTTCCAGCAGCGCGAGGTGCAGGTGGGCGTGGACGGCGCGCTGCTGCCCGAGCTGCAGAGCGTCATCAACAGCATCACCGTCACGATGCGCAAGACCCACTCGAACGGCGAGCAGACGCTGCGCGAGCTCGTGCTCGACCGCCACAACGCCAGCGGCTCCACGGCCGGGCTGCGCATGGTCTACGGCTGGAACGATGACCGGGACCGCGTGGCGTGGCTGGGCTATGACTACCGGACGCGGTGGAGCTTCCGCGGCGGCGGCGTGCATGCCACGGACTGGATCCGCTCGGAGGCGCCCATGATCGACCTGTTCGCGCCCTACGAGCGCCATGTCATCCAGCTCGCCGGCGACCCCGACGCCCTGCGCGCGCGCGGCGTGCGCGCCGTGGTGGTCGAGATCGACTACCCATTCTTCGGCGAGCGCCGCCGCCCCCAGATGGTGGTGCGGCCGGACGAGCCCTTCGACCGCAAGCAGCTGGAGATCACGCTGCCGCTCGGCCAGCCCGCCTACGAGGTGATGCTGACATGGCAGCTCGCGGGCGGGCAGCGGGTGACGGCGAAGCGGCAGCTGTCGAGCGGGCTGGTCTTCGTGGACGAGCTGCCATGAGGCCGTTCGAGGCAGTGCAACGATTCTCCCGGATCCGCGGATCCGGCCGAGTGGAGGGAGGCGATCACATGGGAGCGGCACGGATCCGCAGGGCCGCACGGGCGGCGCTGGCGGTGGTCACGACGGTCATGGGGATGCACCTGGCGGCGCCCGCGCGGGCCGTGGTGCTCGACGACGAGAACCGGCTCACGATCACGCTCGGCGACAACACGCCCATCACGCTGATCGCCGTCGCCGGCGCCACCGGGGATGCGAAGACCAAGCAGTACTACTACCTGCCCGCGAACCTGCGCCTGTCGCGGCGGGCGGACGGCGTGCCGGAGTTCCTGTTCCTCAAGTTCACCACCGAGGCGCGTGCCGACGCGGGCGGCATCAACGGCGGGCTCATGCACTTCCTGATGGAGTGGGGGCTGACGCCGGCCCAGGAGACCGAGCTCGCCGAGAAGCTCAAGAAGGTGGATGCCAAGGCGGAGCTCATGGGCGTCGTGCCGATGGAGGCCCACGGCGAGTCGGGCAGCTTCCAGATCATCTCGGCCACGATGTCCGACAACAAGCTCACCACGGCCATGGTCAACTCGGGCCGGGCGCCGCTCGTGCCGGGCGGCAAGGCCGCCGCCGCAGCGCGCCTGTCGTCGGAGGGGGCCCAGCTCCTGGCGGCGACGTTCGAGAGGCAGCGGTCCATCAGCGACGTGTCGCTCGACCTCCACTTCGCCTACACCGTGCTCACGCCCGCCGTGCGGGCGACGATGACGGTGGACTGGTCCAAGCTCGAGAAGGACAGCACCACGCTCAGCTCGCAGTACACGCGGACCCGCACCGGCACCAAGTGCGGATTCTGGAGCTGCTCGGGCATCTACTCGTACAGCTACAACGAGGTGAAGTCGCAGTTCGACTTCCTCGTCGAGAAGCAGGTCATCAAGCTCCAGTTCGACGAACTGGTCTCGGACGACCGCGTGGCCAAGGTGCGCGAGGCCTTCCTGCAGCTGTTCCTGAACTCGATCGCCGAGCCGGCGCCGCCCCCGCCCGCGGCCGCCGCCGAGGACAAGGACCCCGACGCCCGCAAGGGGTCGGGCTACACGTTCAACCGGTCGGCGATCCGGTCCGCCTACCAGAGCAAGTCGCGCGTCATCTCGCTCAACTCGCGGCTGGCGTTCAAGAAGCCGCACACGCTCACCGGCAACCTCGGCTCGTGGTACGACGGCGTGCGCGATAATCCAAAGTGCGTCGCCGCCGTGAATCTCAACGATCCGTTCTTCCAGCACCGCGACATCCACTTCATCCTCGACCTCGACGCCAAGGACCTGTTCGAGCAGCAGGCCAACTACGTCACGATCAACGTGCGCAAGAAGCGCAGTGCGGGGAACCCGTTCGAGGACCGCGTCACCATCGACCAGAAGTTCGTGGCCGAGAAGGGCATCAACGCCACGGTGACCTACGCGCGCGGCGAGGACTCGAACCCCGACGCCTACGAGTACCAGACCCAGTGGAGCTTCCGCGGCGGCCGCGTGTGGCCCGCCACGCCCGCGTGGGTCAAGGGCGGATGGGAGGGCGTGACGCTGTCGGCGCCGATCGCGCCCCGCACCATCGAAGTGGAGTCCGACCTCGAGGCGATGAAGGCGAGCGGCATCACGCGCATCACGGTGCAGATCCACTATCCCAAGCTGGGGGAGGAGGTCGAGGAGAACATCAGCATCTCCCCGGCCCGCAACGAGGCGCTGGTGTCGCGCAAGATCTTCATGGACCGCGAGGCGCGCGGGTACGTGTACCGCCTCGTCGTGGACTCCAAGACCGACGGGAAGCTGGCGACGCCGTGGAGCGCCAAGATGGGCGACGACTACATCTACGCGTCCATCCCCGAGGACATGCTCTCGGTGCCGAAGCTCAAGTCCGAGGCGCAGGAGGCGGCCCGCACGGTGATGACCAGCGCCAAGGACAAGGTGCTGTCGAAGTTCCATGAGCTGGTGGGAGGGATCAAGTGATGCGGTGGAATCCTGTGAGTGGGTGGGCGCCCGCGCTGGCGATCGCACTGGCGATGGCGTGGGGGGCTCCTCCGGCGAGCGCGCAGCAGATCCTGCTCGACAAGCCGGTCAAGGCGGGCGAACTGAACCTGTTCCCCGACCTGAACAACGAGAACCTCTACTACTACGTCGCCGACAAGGTGCGCCTGGCCACCGATGCCAGCGGCACGCCGCAATTCTCGTTCCTTCGCTACGTCGAGAACGTGCGGTCGGGAGCCGACCAGCCCGAGGCGCGCGAGGGCGAGGGCGGCGGCATCGTGCACGCGCTGGTCACGCTCGGGGTGACGCCGCAGCAGCTCGATGCCGCAAGGCGCGAACTGCAGCGCATCAAGCCGGGCGCCACCATCCAGGGGCCGGTGGTGTTCAAGTCCGGCCGCTTCGGGCTCGTGTCCTCGTTCGCGGACACCAAGGGCAACCTCACCAAGCAGGTCGTCGGCCTCGGCAGCGCGCCGCTGCTCGACGGTGAGAAGGCGGCCATCTCGATCCAGCTCACCAAGCTGGGCGCCAAGATCCTGTGGGAGTCGTTCAACACCGCGGCCCCCGATGTGAGCTTCCACTTCGAGATGGACATGTCCGGCTTCCGCTCGCCCAAGCGGGCCACCATCGAGGCGGACTGGTCCAAGGTCTACTCGCACAAGGCCTTCGGCGCCGGTCTGGCCAGCAGCTTCCTCGCGGCCGAGGTGAAGAGCGCCTACGACGAACTGCGCACCACCGACGCCATCAAGATCACGCAGGTGGGTGAGGACGACAAGATGGATGCCGTCGTCGCCACCGCCTACAAGATGCTCCAGGACCGCATGTTCGAACCGTTCGGCGGCACGGGCACGCCCGAGGTGGCGTCGCTCGCCGGCGCGAGCGGGGGCCAGCCGAGCCTGCTCGACCGGGCCACCACGCGCCTCAAGGAGGCGCAGGCGGCGGTGGAGGCGACGAACACCCGCATCCGCGGCGAGAACAAGGAGACGCAGGCGGCCAACGACAAGGCGCGCGTGGAGCAGGCCAAGAGCGCCGGCGTGCGCAGCAAGTGGGAGCTGGCCGACCGCGCCGCCGCACAGGCCGAGGCCGACGCCGCGGTCGCGGCGCGCCGGGCCGAGCTGATGGAGCGGCGGGCGGCGGATGCGGCGAAGCTGAAGCCCGCGGCCTTCGACAGCACCAGCGACGAGATCGACATGACGCAGTACGCGCAGCAGGACCAGGCCAAGGACGCCAAGGAGGCGCGGGCGGCCGCCACCGCCGCCGCCACCGAGGCCGAGCGCCTGCGCGCCGAGGCGGACAAGGCGCAGGGTGAATCGGCCGTCGCGGCGGCCACGGCGCCCGAGACCAAGGCGCTCAAGGAGGAGGCATCGGCGCCCACGTTCTCGGTGATCGCGACCCTCGAGATGAAGAAGGTCAAGCAGTCCGGCGTCTTCCGCATGGACCTGAACAAGTACATGCCCGAGAACATGACGCTGGCCTTCAGCGAGAACATCGGCGACCTGCGGCGGCTGAGGGGCGACGCCTCGCACTTCCGCGAGGTCAACCTCGACGATCCGCTGTTCAAGCAGCGCGAGATCGTGGCGATGGTGGACGGACTCAACGCCCAGGACTTCGGCCAGTTCATCAACTTCGTGGACGTGCAGATGCGCAAGCGCCACGCTGGCGGCGCCGAGACGCCCGACGAGGTGCGCATCGACCGCAACAACTTCAACAAGGAAGGCAACGCCTTCAAGCTGCTCTACGGCTGGAAGGACGACCACGACCGCAGCAAGTGGATGGAGTACGACATCCGGGCGACGTGGAGCTTCTTCGGCGGCAAGTCGGTCGTGGAGCCGTGGCGGACGGTCTCCAGCGGCACCGTGCCGCTCGCCCCGCCGTACCGCCGCCGCACCGTGATGCTCGACGGCAACGTCGAGGAGATGCAGGCCGCCGGCGTGCGTGCGGTGACTGTGAAGCTCTTCTACGACCTCGCGGGCGCTGAGCAGAGCAAGCAGGTGACGCTCAACGTGGCCAAGGGCCAGGTCGCCGAGAAGGTCGAGATGCTCGCCCCGGCGAACGTCCAGGACTACGCCTACGAGATCCTCTGGCAGCTCAAGGGGAACCGCTCGCTGTCCGCGCCCCGCACCAAGAGCATCTCCGACATCGTCTACGTCGACGAACTGCCGGCGCAGTGAACCCGCGCCCCGACCAAGGAGTGACGCCATGAGCATCCGACCGATCGTCCTGTGCGCGCTGGCGCTGCTGGCGCTGCCGCCTGCCGCCACCGCGCAGCCGTCCGAGGCCCGACTCAAGCCCAGCCTGGCTCCGTTCGTCCGCGACCCGATGCCGTCCAAGAACCCGTTCAAGGCCAAGGGCTTCGACATCTATCGCGGTGAGGGCGGGCCCGTGGGGACCGTGGGCACCACCTTCGAGGTCTCCCACATGCTGCAGAGGATGCGCGGCAACTTCCGGCCGCTCGCCCTGCGCTGGAACGCGCTCGACTCCGACCTCCAGATGTACGACGTGGATGTGAACGTCACCGGGGGCGAGCTGATCAAGAAGGTGGATGCCACCACGCAGGCCAAGCTCGACGCGCTCAACAAGTCCATCGGCAGCCTCGGCATCATGCCGACGCTGCAGGCCTACCGGCTGGTCAAGTCGAAGCAGGCGGCCGCCGCCAAGGCCGAGGGGGCGGCCCTGCAGGCCGTGTGGGCGGCCATCGCCGAGGTGGACGCCGACGCCGCCGTCGTGCGCAAGCAGGAACTGGTGGACGAGAAGCAGAGCCTCGAGGCGCGGCACAAGGCGATCATGGCCAAGGTCAAGTCGGCGGCGTGGCTCAAAGAGGCGTTCGCCACGGCGAGGAGCGTGCTCGAGAAGGTCTCCGACCCGAGCAAGCTCACCAGCTACCTGGTGGACAAGGCGATCGACGTCTCCGTGGGCCAGGCGGTGGACATGGTGCAGGAGGCGCTCGTCAACAACGTGCTCATCCAGCACGCGCAGGAGCTGCACGACATCGAGAACCGGCTCGCGCAGGTGGAGACCGCCATCAAGTCGGCGAGCGACCTGACCATCAAGAAGCGGCTCGAGGCGTCGCAGGCGCGGCTGGTGGGCGCGAGGCTCGATCTGATCAAGGCGGGCATCCAGCGCACGGTGGCGAGCGTCGAGGGCTGGGACTACATCGATGCGCTCGCCTCGGTCGAGCGCACCCACAAGAAGACCGACGTCTTCCAGACCCTGCAGCAGTACAACCACGAGATGCGCTCGGTGACCAAGTCGCTGCGGGCCAACTGCTCGGAGTATCTGTCCATCCTCGATGCCGGCGGCTTCTCGGATGCGTCGCGGGTGCTGCCCCGCATCGAGGCGGAGGTCGCGCTGATCAAGGGGGCCGAGAAGAAGTTGGGCCATGACACGCTGGGGGAGCGAAGCCATTTCCACGGCCACCTGCAGCAGCTCTACGCCATCCGCAGCTTCACCTCGCATCAGGCGGACTTCTACCGGCACGAGCGCAAGCGGATGCAGCGCTACCTCTCGGCCATCACGTCCGAGACGCATCTCGACCTGGTGGACGCCTCGGTGCGGCAGCTGCTGAAGACCATGGGCAGCACCACCGACATCTAGCGTGCGTCGAGAGAGGAGGCGGGACATGAGCGGCGTTCGGACGATGCAGGGGGCACACCGGCTCGCGGTGCTGGGCGTGGTGCTGCTGGGGCTCGCGCAGGCGGGGCGGAGCCATGCGCAGGGCACGCCCGCGGCTCCCGCCGCCGCGGCGCCGCCGTCCGCCTCCACCGCCGCGTCCGTCGGCCTGCTGCCGGTGCACGCCATCGCGGTGGACCTGCGCGCGCTGCCGGGCGTGTCCGACAAGGGCCGCGCCAAGGCGGACGAGGTCGCCGCGCTGCAGGACCTCTGGGACTCGTTCCTCAAGGGCGCCGGCTTCAACGTCATCGAGTTCGAGGTGGACGCCCGCGACCTCGGGGACCAGGGGGCCGGACGGCTCGCACGCCTGTGCCAGTGGGCGCAGCGCAACCAGGTGCGCATCGCCCCCACGCTGCTGGGCGCAGCCGAGGGCGAGCCGCTGCCCGCCGACTACCCGCACGCCGCGGCGTCGCTCGTGGGCAAGGTGATCGCGAACCTGGGCGCCGCGGGACTGCCCGCCTACTCGCAGATCGTGTTCTACCGTCTCGGGCGCCCGCTCAACCAGCCCGCGAGCCACGGGGCGATGGAGCCCGAGGCCGCGGCCGCGCTGCTCAAGGCCGCCGCCGAGAGCGTGCGCGCCGCCGAGCTGGCGGGACTCGCGTCGAGCGGCGTGCAGGCGACGCCGCTCCTCGTGCCGAGCTCGTTCGACTACGAGCTCATCCGCCGCGGCGCGATCGCGCGCACCGCGATCACCGACGAGAGCTACCAGCAGGCCTACGCCGGCCTGCGCGACTACCTGACGACCGTGCTCGCTTCCGCGCCGGTCGAGGCGGCCTCGGTGGAGTGGTACCCGGGGAGCCTGTCGTCGGAGGGCGTGGACCGGCTGCCCGACCTGGTGCAGCGGCTGGCGGCCGACCTGCCCGGCAAGCTGCTGATCCTCGACACCGGCTACTCCACGGCCGCCGGCTCCGACACCGCCCAGGCGCGCTACTACCAGGTGGCGCTCACCAACCTGTGCGACCTGCGCGCCAGCCAGGGCGTGGACTCGCCCTTCGCCGGCATCCTGTGGCGCAGCGCCGTGGACAGCGGCACCGGCGAGCGCGCCGCCTTCAAGCGCCAGCCGGACGCGGGCGAGGTGGCGCGCATGTGGCACGACCCCAAGGCGGAGTCGCGCGAGGCGCAGTCGTGGGTGAGCGGGGTGCGCTCTCAGTTCGGCCTGCTGTCGCGTGCCCGCAGCGGCGGCACGAGCCTGGCGCCCAAGACCGCCTTCCGCGTGATGTCCGCGCTCGAGACCTCGCTGGCGCAGTCCCCGCAGGCGTCCGATGCGCTCGCCGCGGTGAAGGAACTGGGCGAGGCGGCGCAGACCGGCGGGCTCGGCCAGGCGGTCAAGTCGCGCCTGCAGAACGCGCTGTTCGGGATGCTCGACTCCTGGCTCAACCAGACGGCCGACGAGCTCTTCTCCCCGCAGCAGGAGCCGGGGCTCGCCGGCACGTCCGGGCTGCCGCTCCAGTCGCCCGACCTCCAGATCGTCGGCATCGGCGCGCTGCCCGCCAAGGTCAAGGCGGGGCAGGCGGTCGCGATCCCGGTGACGCTCTTCAACGCCGGCGGCGCGGTGGCGACCGATGCGGCGGTCTACCTGCGCGATGCGCGCAAGAGCGACCTGGCGCGCACGAATCCCGTCACGCTCTCGCCGGGCGCGCAGACGTCGGTCGAGCTGCGCTGGACGCCGGGAACGGCGGGGCTGCTGCAGGGGATCGCCGCCGAGGCGTACTGCAGCCATGACTCGGACCCGAGCTCGAACCTGGTCGAGCTGGGCAACCTGCAGGTGGATCCGGGTCAGAAGCCGCCGCCCAAGTCGCACATCCTCGACGCCGCGATCAGCACCGCGGGCTCGCGCACGATGCTCCAGAGCTCGTCCACGCCCTCGGGCAGCCCGCCCGATCCGGGCGGGAGCGCGCCCTCGGGAACCCGCACCATGATGGCCACGAGTTCGGCGCTCGGGTTCGCCACCATCGAGGGCTTGAGCGCGCCGAGCGTGATGATGGCGCCCGCGCCCGCGCCGGCGCCGTCCGCCGGCACGGCCACCGGCACGCGGTCGGTCACCGCGGCTCCGGCGCCCGCGCCCGCGCCGGCGCCGGCCGCCGGCACGGCCACCGGCACGCGGTCGGTCACCGCGGCTCCGGCGCCCTCGAGCGCACCGGCGCGCGAGCCCGTCACCATGACGCTCGCCAACCCCTTCCAGACCGTGTTCCGCGACGTCGTGGCGACGCTGCGCATCGACGACGCCGTCGTCTCGACGCGCTCGCTCGGCACGCTGCTGCCGGGCCAGCGTCGCACGGTGACCTTCAGCGAGTGGTCGCCGCCTCGCCCCGGCACCTACCGGCTGCGCGCCGACCTCGTCGGTGTCGGCGGGACCGGCAAGCCGCTGACCTCGTCGGCCTCGAGCACCATCTCGGTCGCCGGCCCCGCGCCGGCGGCGCGCAGCGCCCCCGCGCCGCTCGCGGCGCCGGCCGGTCAGGTGCGCGCGCTCTCGGCGACGAGATCGCTCACCCCGCTCGTCCGCCCCGTGTCGTCGCAGCCCGTCGCCGCCCTCCGCGCCTCGCCGCGGGCCATGGTCGGCGGACCCGGCGTGCGCTCGCTGGCCGCCCGGCCGGCGCTGGCGCTCTCGGCGAACAGCATCGTGCTCCGCCCGTTCCCGCCCGTCCCGGGCGCTCCCCTGTCGGTGGCGGTGCAGCTCTCGAACCTGGACCGTGCGCCCATCACGGGTGCGCGCGTGGCGGTGAGCGTGGATGGCGCCTCGCTCGGCGAGACCGTGGTGGACGTGCCGGCCCACGGCCTCGCGATGGCCGAGGGCTTCAAGCCGTGGACCGTGACGCCGGGGCCGCACGATGTGCGCGCCACGGTGACCGTGGGCGCGAGCCGCAGCGAGGCGTCCAAGCCGGTGCTGGTGTCGGCCCCCGGCACGCGCGGATTCGGCCGGCCGGCCGCGATCACGACGGCCGGCCCCGGCCGGCCCGGATCCCCGCGCGGGTTCGGTCCGCCGGACTCGGCCGGCAAGCCGGGGTTCTCGCGGCAGCCGGGCTTCAAGCCCGGGCTCGGCGGCCGGCGCGGCGCGCCCGGTCCCGACCTGCAGCTCACGCCGTCCGACATCCGGATCACCCCCGCCCAGCCGGCCGCCGGGGCCCCGATGCGCGTGGCGATCCACGTCCGCAACGCCGGCTCGGCGGCGGCGACCGATGGCCGCGTGCTCGCCGTGCTGACCGCCGCCGGCGTGGAGGTCGCGCGCCAGCCGTTCACGGCGGCGGTGCCCGCCGGGGGCGTCGTCGTGCTCGACTGGCCGCTCA
>CAZMQP010000002.1:26300-29672 GCA_964568385.1 uncultured bacterium | reverse complement strand
GCCGAGATGGAGGCGCGCGTGGACCAGCTGGTGCCGTTCGGCCTCGTCGGCGCCACCGTGTCCACGTTCCATGCGTTCTGCGACCGGCTCGTGCGGGAGAATGCCGTCGAACTGGGGCTCACGAGCCCGCTGCGGGTCGAGAACGACGCCGAGATCCTCGTGTTCCTGCGCGAGCGCATCTTCGAGCTCGGTCTCGATCGCTACCTGTCGCTGGGACGCCCGGACTCGGTCCTGCGCGCGTTCATGGCGCTGATCGACCGCGCCCGCAACGAGGACATCTCGGCCGAGCGCTATCGCGAGTTCGCGGAACGCCTCGCCGCCGAGGCGGGGGACGACGCCGAGAAGCGCGACCGCGCCGCGGCCGAGACCGAGAAGGCGCGCGTCTATGCGAACTACGAGCGGCTGCTGCTGGGGGCCGGACGGCTCGACTTCGGCTCGCAGATCGCGCTGGCGCTGCGCCTGCTGCGCGAGCGAGCGTGGGTGCGCCGCCAGGTGCAGGACCGCTTCCGCTGGATCCTGGTGGACGAGTTCCAGGACACCAACCGCGTGCAGTTCGAGCTGGTGCGCCTGCTCGCCGGCGACCGGCGCAACCTCACGGTGGTCGGCGACGACGACCAGAGCATCTACCGCTTCCGCGGCGCGCGCGTCGAGAACCTGCTCGGCTTCCTCGACGCCTACCCCGACGCCCGCGAGGTGCTGCTGACGCGCAACTACCGCTCGGGGCAGCGCATCCTCGACTGCGCCCACACGCTCATCCAGTTCAACAACCCCGCCCGCCTCGAGGCGATGCGCGGCTACGACAAGCGCCTGCGCGCGCAGCGCACCGGCGGCGGCGGCGCGCCCGAGGCGGGCGAGGTCGAGCACCGCGGTTACGCCACGGGCAGCGACGAGGCCGACGGCATCGCCGCCGACCTCGAGGCGGCCGTCGGCTCGGGTCGCTACCGGCCCGGCGACTGCGCGGTGCTCGCCCGCGCCCACTCGCACCTCGACCCGGTCGCACTCGCCCTCAAGGCGCGCGGCCTCCGCTACCGGCGGGTCGGGATGCGCGGGCTGTACTCGCGTCCCGAGGTGACGCTGTGCCTGATGATGCTGCGATCGGTCGCCGACTCCGGGGACTCGATGGCCGCCTACCTCGCCCTCGCCGACCCGCTGTTCGGAGCCGATGCCGCCGACCTGACGCGCCTGGCCGGCCGCTCGCGCCGCACGCACCGGCCGCTGATCGAACTGGCCGCCTCGCCGGGCGCGGACGAGCCGCTCGCCGCCGCCACGCGCGAGGCGCTGGCACGATTCCTCCCGCTGCACGCGGCGCTCAGCGCCAGGGCCGCCCACCGCCCCACGGCGGAGGTGCTGTACGAGTTCGTCACCGAGAGCGGCCTGCTCGCCCGCCTCACCGCCGAGGACACCCCCGAGAACCTCGAGCGGGTGCAGAACCTGGACCGGCTGTTCCGGATCGTCACCCGCATCGGTCCGCTGCTGCGCGTGGACCGCGTGCAGCCGTTCGTCGAGCACCTCGATCTGCTGATCGAGATGGGCGACGACCCGGCGGCGGCCGAGGTCGAGACCGACGACGACGCGGTCAGCCTGCTCACGGTGCACAACGCCAAGGGGCTGGAGTTCGGCATCGTGTTCCTGGTGGACCTCGTCGAGCAGCGCTTCCCGCCCTACCGCCGCGGCGACGAACTGCCGCTGCCGCCGGAACTGCGCGGCGGCGGCGCCGACGAGCCCGAGGACCACGAGCGCGAGGAGCGCCGGCTCTTCTACGTCGGCGCGACGCGGGCCCGCGACCGGCTGGTGTTCACGCACGCCAACGACTACGGCGGCAAGCGGGCCACCCGGCTCAGCCGCTTCGTCCGCGAGGCGCTCTCGCTGCCCGCGCCGCCCAAGGGCGCGCGCGCGGCCACGGCGCTCGAATCCATCGCGCGGCACGCGCCGGTGCCCGACCCGCCGGCGCCGGCGGCCACGCCGCTGCGTCCCGGCGACCGGCTCGACCTCTCGAACTCGCAGATCGAGAGTTACCTCGCCTGTCCGCTCCAGTACCACTACGCGCACCGGGCGCAGGTGCCGCTCGCGCCGGAACCGCAGCTCATGTACGGCACCGCGATCCACCATGCCATCCGCGTCTGGCACGAGCACGGCATGCGCGGGCTCCCCATCCAGCACGCGGACGTGCACGCGGCGTTCGACTCGGCCTGGGTCGGCGAGGGCTTCTTGAGCCCCGAGCACGAAGCGCGGCGGCGGCAGCAGGGCCACGAGGCGCTCGAGCGGTTCCTGGTGGCGGACGAAGCCTCCGGGCGCAAGCCGGCCGCCATCGAGACCCCGTTCGAGTTCCGGCTGGGCGACGACCGCGTCATCGGCCGCTGGGACCGCATCGACGACCGGGACGGCGGGATCGTGCTGGTGGATTACAAGAGCTCGGAGGTGGTGGACGCCGAGCGCGCGCACGCGCGCGCCAAGGAGAGCCTCAAGGACGGCCAGCTCGGGATCTACGCGCTCGCCTACGTCGAGACGCGGCAGGTGCGCCCCGCCTCGGTCGAACTGCACTTCGTCGGCACCGGGATCGTGGGGTCGGCGGCTGTGGAGGACGACCACCTCGACCGGGCCCGCGAGCGCATCCGCACGGTGTCCGAGGGCATCCGCGCCGCCCGTTTCGAGGCCACTCCGTCGTCACGCACCTGCGCGTTCTGCCCCTACTCCCGCTTCTGTCCCCAGCGCGCGGCGCAGTGACCGCCCGGCTCGAGGCCCCATGACCCACCCCGCGAGCGACCCCACGACCGAACCCGCCGCCCTGCGCGCGGCGGCCGCCGAGATGGCCCGCGAGGCCGGCGCCATCATCCGTGAGGGCCACGGCCGCACGCACACCGCCGAGCGCAAGGGGCGCATCGACCTCGTCACCGAATACGACCGCCGCAGCGAGGCACTCATCCTCTCGCGCCTGCGCGAGCGCTTCCCCGGACACGCCGTGCTCGCCGAGGAGTCCGGGGCGCATGCCGGCGCGCGCGTCCGCTGGCTGATCGATCCGCTCGACGGCACCACCAACTTCGCGCACGACTATCCGTTCTTCTGCGTCTCGATCGGCGTCGAGGTGGACGGGCGGCTCGCCGCGGCGGCCGTGTACGACCCGGTGCGCGACGACCTGTTCACCGCCGCCGCCGGCGGCGGCGCCACGCGCAACGGCGAGGCGATCCGCGTGTCCGACGCGGCCGCGCTCGAGGACGCCCTGCTGGTGACCGGCTTCCCCTACGACGTGCGCGAACATCCCGAGCGTCACCTGCCGCTGTTCCAGGACTTCCTCGTGCGCGCGCAGGGCATCCGGCGCGACGGCTCGGCCGCGCTCAACCTGTGCTACCTCGCCATGGGCCGCTTCGACGGCTT
>CAZMQP010000002.1:0-26290 GCA_964568385.1 uncultured bacterium | reverse complement strand
GGCGGCCCCCTGCGCCTCGAGGGCCGGCAGATCGCCGCCGCCAACCCCGTGCTGCACGCGCGCCTGCTCGAGGTGCTCGCGCGGCACCCGGAGGCGGCGGCCGCGGGCCCGGACGCGCGGAGCCCCGGCCGCTGATCGCGGCCGGGGCGCGGGGGCGCGCCTGGGTCAGGCCGCGCGGCGCTGCGACGGCCCGATGCGCGCACGGATGCGCGCCCCGTGGTCGCGCTTGTTGTACGGCTTTGTTATGTACTCGTCGGCGCCGACGTCCATCGCCAGCTTGCGATCCGTGTCCCCGGAGCGCGCGCTCAGGATGAGGATCGGGGTGCGGCGGTAGCGCTCGTCGAACTTGAGGGCGCGGCAGACCTTGTAGCCGTCCATCCGCGGCAGCATGAGGTCGAGCACCATCAGGTCCGGCGCCTGCTCGCGCGCCATGGCCAGGCCCTGCTCGCCGTCGGCGGCCTCGATCACCTCGAAGCCCTCCACCTCGAGGCCGAAGCGGAGCACGGAGCGCAGGTCGGGTTCGTCGTCGACGATCAGGATGCGGTGTCGGGTGGGGTCCATGGGCGGTCGTGGTGGAGGGTGGGACGGCCGAATCGCTCCGGAGCGGTTATCGGCCCCGGGCCCCCCGGCCTGAAGCCCCGTCTGGCGATTCCTCAGCGCGCCGGGTCGGCGGCGGCGACCCGCTCGAACTCCGCCGTACGGCGCACCTCGGCGCCCGAGGCCAGGTCGCGCACGCGCACCTCGAGCCGGTAGCGGCCTGCCGGCAGCGACCGCGCCGGCACCCGCAGGAACTGCCGCCGGAAGTCGCCCGCCTGCTCGTCCTCGCGCCGCGCGAACAGACCCGGGGGCGACGGGCGCGGCTGCAGCAGGCGCTGGATCCACACGCGCGGGTCGCGCTCGGCCGAGCGCACCAGGTACTCATAGGAGAAGCGAGCCAGCCCGTCGGCGCCGGTCGCCAGTCCGGCCACCTCGAAGTAGGCGGTCAGCGCCTCCCCCTCGCCGACCCGGCCCGAGGGGTTGGGGGCGAGACGCACCGCCGTCTGCGGCCCCTCGGGGGCGCCGCAGGTGACGACGAGGTCGCTCACGCGCAGTCCCGCCGCCGCGGGCGGCACCTCGACCGCGAGCCGGGTGCTGCCGCGCGCGGCGCCGTCGCGCACCGACAGGCCCACCTGGTAGGGCCCGGGCGGCAGTTCGGCGAGGAAGTCGGCGACCCGCAGCGCGGTCGGGGCGCAGGCCGAGGGCGATAGCGCGCCCCCGCCCCGGCGCACGACGGCGCGCGAGGAATCGAGCACCACCCACTCGGCGCGCAGGGAGTCGCCGGGACCGGCGCGGGTCTCGAGGCCCGCGTAGAGCCGCGCCGGGCCATCGCCCGCGAACACGGCCACCTGCCCGCGCACGTCGAGCGCGCGCGCGCCGGGCGGGCGTGCCGAGAACACCGCACGCCGCGACGGCGTGCCGAGCGCGTCCAGCGTCGCGAGCGAGTCGGGGTCCGGGCGCGGGTCGCGGTCGCGGTCGAGCGACAGCGGCAGCTGGTAGTACTCCGACAACAGGCGATCCTGCATGGTGACCGACAGGCCCAGGCCGGGATAGGTCCACACCAGCAGGTTCGCCGGATACAGCGTGCGCGAGAACGAGCCGAGCCCGAGCAGGAACTGCGAGCCGACCGGATTGTAGTCGGCCCGGCCGGGCGGCCCGAAGCGCACGTACATCTCGCCGCGCTCGTCCCACTCGCGCCGCCGCGGGTCATAGAAGAGCGCGCTCGCCTGCGCCACCCGCGCCCAGTACTCGAGCTGCATCTCGTTGACCTCGGTGGTGAGGTCCGGATCGAGGTCGAGCCAGAACCGGCGGGCGAAGTCGGCCCGCTCCCGCGCGCCGAGCCGGTTGTAGATCATGGTGTCCGCCTCGCTCGCCAGCGGCGCGAGGTCCTCGTAGCGCTGGCGCAGGGTGCGCGGCAGGCGCGGGATGGCGGCGCGGAACCCCGCCTCCGCAGCCGCGATGTCCCCGAGACGCCACTGAGCCGAGGCGAGCGCGATGCGCGCGTCGGCACGCTCCGGGTCCGCCTCGAGCGCGCGCTCGGCCGCCGCGCGGGCCGCTCGCAGGTCGCCCCGCTCCACCTGCAGCGAGCTCAGCATCAGCCACGCCTCCGTGTGGCGCGGGGCCAGCCGCGCGGCGGCGGCGGCGTGCTCGGCGGCGCGGTCGAGCGAGGCGCGCTCGAGGTACTTGAGCCAGTCGCGCCGCCACACCTGCGCCAGCCCGAAGCGCGCCTCGGGTTCCTCGGGCGACAGCCGAACCACGCGCTCGAAGCGCCGCATCGCCTGGCGCCGGAAGCCGGCCTGCAGGTAGGTGCGGGCCAGCAGCAGTTGCAGGTCGGCGCGGCCCGGGTCGAGCCGCGTGGCCCGCTCGAGGTCGGAGATGGCGGTGCGGCGCCCCTCGATGGACCGCCGCTCCAGCATGAGCAGCGCGTGCGCATGCAGGGCGTCGGCCTCCGCCGCGCGCACCCGGGACCCGGCGTCCGAGCCGCGGCCGGCCCACGCGCCGTCCGAGGCGGCGAGCAGCAGACAGAGGAGCAGGGCGGCGAGTCGGAAGGGTCGCATGCGCGGAGTGCGGGATCCTCGGAACCTCGGAGGGGAGCGGCACCGGCCCGGTCGGTAGAACGAGTATCGGCGCGCGCGCGCCGGCCGGTCAATCGGTTGAGGCGCCCCCCATCGACACGCCGGAGGCCGCCCCCCTACGATGCAGGCGTGCCCCTGCCCGCCGCCGCACCTCCCATCGCGCTCGATCCCCATGCGGCCCTCGCGCATCTCGCGGCCGGCGCGCGCGTGCTCGACGTGCGCGACGAGCCGGACTTCGCGCGCGGCCATCTGGAGGACGCCGGGCGGCTGTCGCCCGCCGAGTTCCTGCCCCGCCGCGCCGAACTGCCCGCCCGCGGCAGCGCGCTGCTGGTGGTGCACGATCGGCCGGATGAGGCGGCGGCCGCGGCGCGGGCGCTGCACGCGCTGGGCTATGCCGGCGTCGGCTGGCTCGACGCGCCGCTCGCGGCGCTGCCCGGCGCGCACGACTCGCGCGCGGCGGCCTCCCGCCTGTGGAGGCCGTCGCCCTTCCTCGAACGGGTCGCGCCCCTGCTGCCGCCCGCCGGCTCCGTGCTGGACCTGGCGGCCGGTTCGGGACGCGAGGCCGTGTGGATGGCCGAGCGCGGCTACCGGGTCGAGGCCTGGGACCGCGCGAGCGAGGCGCTCGCCCGCGCCGAGGCCCTCGCCGAACGCTCGGGCGTTCGGCTCGCCACGCGCATCGTGGACCTCGAGCGGCGCGCGTTGCCGGATCCGGGCCGGCACGCGGTGGTGATGGTGTTCCGCTTCCTCCACCGCCCGATCCTGCCTTGGATCGCCGCCGCCGTGGATGCCGGCGGCATGCTGGTCTACGAGACCTACGCCCGCGGGCAGGAGCGCTTCGGCCGGCCACGGCACCCGCGCTTCCTGTTCCAGCCGGGCGAGATCGCCTCGGCCTTCCCCGGCCTGCGTGTGCTCGTGCACGAGGAGCCGCGGCCCGAGGAGGGCCCGATGCTCGCCCGCATCGTCGCGGAGCGTCCGCCCGCCTGAACCGGATGCGGGATTGAATCCCCCCCGGCGGGCTCATTAGACTCGTCGCGGCCGACTTCCCGGCGCGGACCCGCCGCGCGTGCCCGACATCCTCGAGAGGACTCCCCCGATGTCCCGTCGCCTGCTCTCCTGCGCCCTCGCCGCCGGCCTCGCCCTGATCGGCGCCACGCCGCTCGCCGCGGCGGCCATCCCCGCGTCACGGCTGCTGGCCGAGGCCACCGCCTGGCCGGCCTCGTCGCTCGCGGCCATCCACCCGGTGCGGAGCGGCGCGACGCCCGCCGAGAGCGCGGGCGACATCCTCGCCGTGTACGTGGAGCCGAGCGACGCGGGCGTGGTCCTGCGCGTGAGCCTCGTGGCGCCGGTCGGCATCCGCGACCGGCGCCCCCATTTCGCCGAGCAGGACCTGCGCGTGAGCGTGCTGGTGGACGAGGGCGGGGCCTCGCCGTCCGCGCTGCCGGGCGCGCTCGCGGGCAAGGCGCCCTTCGCGTGGACGCGCGGCGTGGAGTTCTCCGCGCGCGGCGCCACGCGGCTCGACGCGGTCCAGCCGGCGTCGTCGCGAGCCCCGGCCGCCCTCGCCTCGGGACTCCATCTCGAGAGCGGGTGGGTGGCGGCGGTGCTGCCGGGCGCCGCGAAGCGTCCGGCGCAGTTGCTCGTCGTGGTGCACACGCCCGACGGGCGCGAACTCGACCGCGCCGAGGTGGACCTGACGCGGGCGATGCCGTCCGGTTCGACGAACGTGGCGTTCCTGCACCATGGCAACCAGGGGCTCGCTTACACCGATGTCTTCAAGGGCCGTCCCGGCGCCGAGGGCTCCAGCGGCTTCGATGAGGTGCTGCGCGTGCACGAACAGCGCAACATCCCGGGCAACTTCCACCTCAGCGCCCTGCTGCAGTCGAGCGCCGAGTGGAACCGGCAGAACGGCGACCCGCTCGACTTCAACGGCTGGCTGCGCGCGGGCGTGGTCGCCGGCTGGGCCGGCATGGTGAGTTCGGCCTACGGCCAGCCCATCATGCCGTTCCTGCAGGGCGCCATGAACTCCTGGGCGATCGACCGCGACCACGACATGGTCTCGTTCCGCTACGGCTACGACCCCGGCGTGGCGTGGGTGCCCGAGCGCGTGTTCCTCGATCCCGGCACCTACCCCAACCAGGCCGTCATCGACTGGTCGGGGGCGCACTGGCAGGCCAACGGCATCCAGGCCGTCGTGCTCGATGACTGGCCGCACTGCGCCGGGCACAACAAGAACCAGATCCACTTCCTGCAGGGCAACGGGCTGCGCATCATCCCGCGCGACGGCGACTTCACCGGGAAGGTGCTGAGCGGCGACGGCGCCGGGGCGCTGGGCCTCCTCACCAACCTCGCCAACAGCGGCGTCGGCCAGTACCGCCTCACGCTGTACGCGGACGACTGGGAGATGGCGGCCGAGGTGGCCGGCTGGGAGAATGTGTTCCCGTTCGGGCTCGACACCTACCAGTGGATGATCGAGAAGTGCCAGACCGAGAGCGCGTGGCTGAACACCTGGAAGCTCGACCCCGCCCTCGCCAACCCCAACTTCAACGGCGACACCTTCACGCCCACCTACGGCACCTACGGCAGCATCGGCGGCACGCAGGGCTACGGCGGCAACAACAACGCGTGGTACGGCAGCTGGGCCGGCTACATCCCCTACTCGACCGGCGGCAACGGCAGCGGCGGCTGCGGCGGTGGCGGCAACTGCCGCAATCACGGCCAGCTGTGGAACGATGCGCACGCCGCGCTGCAGGCGGCCCCCGACAACAAGATCCGCGAGACGGGCTGGTACGTGCTGATGACGAACCTGCACGAGACCGGGTGGCACGACTACCTCGGCGGCCCCATCAGCGGATGGCAGCGCCAGTACTCGGCCCATATCAAGAACGCGATGGTGTACGCCGAGGCCGCCCGCTGGGCCGGCGGGCAGTACGCCAGCCAGACGGGCGCGTTCCTGGCCGACCTCGACGGGGACGGCGTGCAGGAACTGGCCATGCACAACGACCGCGTGTTCGCCGTGTTCGAGTCCATCGGCGGGCGCTGCACGCAGCTGTTCGCGAAGGGCAGCGGCTACGACTACTCGGTGGTGGGCATCGACAACGCCTACTGGGCCGGCACCGAGGGCGACTACAACGACGTCAATCACATCGCGGCGCTCTCCGACGTGGGCCCCAACACGCAGAACGACCTCTACGCGCTGCAGGTGGAGATCCCGACCGGCAGCACCGTGCAGGCGACGCTGTCGCGCGGCGGCACGCGCAAGACCGTGCGGCTGACGGCCGGCCAGCCCTACCTCGACGTGGTCTACCGCGTCGGCGCCCAGTCGCAGTACATCCAGTCGGGCTTCTCACCCGACGTCGTGGACCTGCTCTACAACGGGCAGATGCAGCGCGTCTGGGGCGGCGGCCCGCAGACCTACATGGGCCAGCGCAATCCCAACACCGGCGCCACGGCGGCCTACGTGCTGGGCGGCGGCGGCGCCAGCCACCAGTCGAGCTTCTCCTCGACGCTCATGAAGGTGGACGAGATCGTCGGCAGCCAGAAGTTCCAGTTCCTGCTGTACGCGGGCGCCACCTCGCCGCCCGACGGCTTCGGGCAGATCGCCGAACTCGAGGCGCTGCGCGCCGGCCTCACCGACCAGCTCCCCCCCGAGGCCGTGCGCGGCACGTACTTCCCGGCGACGCGGCAGCTGGCGCTGACGTTCGACGAACCCATCCAGAGCGGCACGATCTCGGTCACCGGCATCCGGCTCGACGCGAACAACGACGGCGTCGCGGACGTGACCCTCGATGGGGGCTGCACGGTCCTGACCCCCGGCAACGCGGCGACCGTGACGCTGCTGCTTTCGCCGGCGGTGCACACCGCCATCCAGGCGCTGCCGGACAAGAACGCGCTCGAACTGCTGCTGCTGGCGGGAAGCGTGCGGGATGCCGCCGGCAACCTGTGCGCGGCGCTCACGCACACCGGCGACGTGCGCGTGTCGTACGGCCCGCCCACGCTCATCACGCTCGACGGCCGCTTCGATCCGAGCGAGTGGCCCGACTGCGCGATCGCCGCGGCCGACTCCTTCGACTCGCAGTGGAACGCGGGCCCCTCCAACATCACCAACGAGATCCAGGCGCTCTACGCCACGTGGGACAGCACCTACCTCTACCTCGGCCTGCGCGGCATCGTCACCGGCAACTCCTGGATCCTCTACCTGGACACCGACCCGGGCGGCCCGAACGGCCAGACCGACCTCACCGCCATCGACGCCTGGGAGCGCGGCGCCACGTTCACCGCGCCCGGATTCCGTCCCGACTGGCAGCTCGGCGCCTACCAGCACCAGGGCCCATTCGACTCGCAGTCGTTCTTCCGCATCCTGTCGCCCACCACCACCGCCAACTACACCGACTCCACGCTGCGCGCCTTCGATCCGCAGCACCAGTACGGGCTCGCCGGCGGCAGCGAACTCGCCATCCCCTGGAGCGTGCTCTACGGGCTCGGCCCCGGCCGCGTGCCCGCCAACGCCTCGATCGGGCTGGCCGCCTCGCTGTGCTGGGACCCGGAGCCGGCGGGCCAGCTGGGCGGGGACCAGGTCCCCAACAACCTCAGCGCCGCCCCGCCCGTCCTCGACTCGCGCGTGCTGGTGCCGCTGGACGCCAACGGCGACGGCTACCCGGACCCGATCGACCGCACGCCGCCCTCGCTCGTCTCGGTGACGCCGGCCGGCTACGACAGCGTGCTCGTGCTCGGATTCTCCGAGAAGGTCGCGGCGGCGCGCGCGCAGACGCCGAGCCGCTACACCGTGTACGAGTCCGGCAATCCCACCCAGACGGTGCCGGTCGTGCGCGCGACGCTCCAGCCCGGGGCCCAGAGCGTGCGGCTGCTGGTCTCGGGCCTGAGATCGGTGCCCTACACCGTCGTGGCGAGCGGCATCGCGGACTCGAGCTGCTTCGCCAACGTCGCGAGCCAGACCAGCGCCCAGTTCCAGGGACCGCCGGTCGCGGTGCCGCCGGGTCCCGCCCCGCTCACGCTCGAACTGTCGTCGCCGTGGCCCAACCCGAGCCGCGATGGCCGCATGCTCATCCGCTACCGGCTGCCGGCCGACAGCGGCGAGCTTCCGGTGCGGCTCGGCCTCTACGACGCCAGCGGACGCCTCGTGCGGGCGCTGCTCGACGGCCCGCAGCCGGCCGGCGAGTACCGCGTGTCGTTCGATGGCACCGATGCGCAGGGCCGGCGTCTTGCCGCGGGTCTCTACTTCGTGCGAGTCTCCCGCGGCGCCTTGCAGATGGCCCGGCGCGTGGCGGTGATGCCGTAACCGCCGCGCGGGTCCCTTCCCGACTGGTCCGAGGCGGCGCGCTGGACCGAGCGCGCCGCCTCGCGTTCCCGCCGCGTGAGCGGTGGCGGAGGCTGAGCATGAAGCTCCCCCGTGTCCTTTCGCTCGCGATGCTCGCGCTGCTCGTCGTGCTGCCCGTGGCCGGTTGCGGCGGCGGCGATCGCAGCGACGGCAAGATCGTCCTCTGGATGCAGATGGATCCCGAGGAGCGGCTGCGATTCGAGAAGAATCTCGAGGCCTACCGGGCGCTTCATCCCGACCAGGTGGTCGAGGCGGTGCCGTACGACACCGAGAACCTGCGCCAGCAGTTCCAGACCGCGGCCGCGGCAGGCGCGGGCCCCGAGCTGATCTTCGGCCCCTCGGACCAGGTCGGACCGCTGTCGCTGCTGCAGCTCCTGCTGCCGCTCGACGAGGTGATGCCCGCCGGGTTCTTCGACCGCTTCGTACCGCAGGCGCTCGACACGCTCCATGGCCACCTGTGGGCGGCGCCGGATCAGATCGGCAACCACCTGATGCTGGTCTACAACAAGGCCCTGCTGTCCGAGCCGCCCGCCGACCACGCCGCGTTCCTCGCCGCCGCGAGGCGGCTGACGGGCGGCGGCCGCTACGGCTTCGCGATGAACATGACCGAGCCTTACTGGCTGGCCCCGTTCCTCGCCGGCTACGGCGGCTGGGTGATGGACGCCGCCTCGAACCCCACGCTCGACACCCCGCCGATGCGCGACGCGCTCGCCTATCTCGCCAGCCTGAAGGCGGCCGGCATCATGCCCAGGGAGTCCGACTACCAGGTCGCCGAGACGCTGTTCAAGGAGGGCAAGGCGGCGATGATCGTGAACGGGCCGTGGTCGTGGTCCGGTTATCGCAAGGGCGGCATCGACCTGGGCATCGCGCCGCTGTGGACGCTGCCCAACGGACAGCCAGCGCGGCCGATGACGGCGAGCAAGGGCTACTCCATCAACGCCAACGTCCCCGAGGCGAAGCGGGCGGCCGTGATCGAGCTCGTCACCTTCCTCACCTCGCCCGAGGCGCAGCTGCGCGAGGCCGTCGCGCTCGGCATCCTGCCCAGCCATCGCGATGCCTGGGCCGACCCGGCGATCCAGGGGGACCCGCTGCTCAAGGTGTCGCAGGTCGCCATCGAGCGCGGCCGGCGCATGCCGGTCGTGCCCGAGATGCGCGTGCTGTGGGACACCATGCGTCCGGGGATGCAGCAGGTGATGAACGGTTCCCGCACCCCCGAGGCCGCGGCGCGCGAGATGCAGGCGGCCGCCGTGCAGCAGATCGCGGGCATGAAGCGCTGAGACCGTGATCCTCCGGGCCCCCCGATCCTTCCCGTACGCCCTGCTCGCCCCCTCCGTGGTGGTGATGCTGGCCGTGGTGCTGTTCCCGCTCGCCTACAACATCTGGCTGGCGTTCCGGAACATGAGCCTCTACCACTTCCGGGACCATGTCTTCGTCGGGCTCGAGCAGTTCCAGCTCATCCTGTCGGAGCCGCTCTTCTACCAGACACTGGGCAAGTCGCTGGTGTGGACCGTGGTCAACGTCGCCGGCCATGTGTCCATCGGCATCCTGCTGGCGATCCTGCTCAACGGTCCGGTCCGCGGCAAGGCGCTGCTGCGCACGCTGCTCATCCTGCCGTGGGCGATGCCGCAGTACATCTCGGCGCTCACCTGGCGCGGCATGTTCAATTACGAGTACGGCGCCGTGAACCTGATCCTCGGGCAGTGGTTCGGGATCCCGGCGATTCCGTGGCTGTCCGACCCGTTCTGGGCGTTCGTGGCGCCGATCCTCACCAACCTCTGGCTCGGGTTCCCGTTCATGATGATCGTGGCGCTCGGCGGCCTGACCGCCATCCCGCACGAGTTGTACGAGGCCGCCAACCTCGACGGCGCCTCCAAGTGGAGCCAGTTCCGCCACATCACGCTGCCCTCGCTGATGCCCGTCATGGTGCCGGCGATCCTGCTCGGCACCATCTGGACCTTCAACAGCACGCTGGTGATCTGGCTGGTCTCGAACGGCGGCCAGCCCGCCGACTCGACGCACATCCTGGTGACCTACATCTACAAGGCCGCCTTCACCTACTCGCGTTACTCCTACGCGGCGGCGTTCTCGGTCATCGTGTTCCTGCTCCTGCTCGGGTTCGTGGTGCACGTGCTGCGCGACTCGGCCCGCGCGGAGGGCTCGCGCGCATGAGCGGCCGCGAATCGGAGACGCGCGTCCGCTGGACGCCCGGGCGGCTGATGGTGCACGCGTTCCTGTACCTGTTCGCGTTCGCCACCCTCTACCCCATCCTGCAGATCGTGACCATCTCGCTGCGGCCGTCGGACCAGCTCTACTCGACGTCGCTGGCCCTGATCCCGGAGGGCGCCACGCTCAAGGCGTACGGCGTCATGCTGACGCAGAAGCCGTTCCTGCGCTGGCTGGCCAACTCGGCGCTCGTGTCGCTGGCGGTCACCGTGTTCGGGGTCGCGCTCGCCTCCACGGCGGCCTACGCCTTCTCGCGGTTCCGGTTCCGCGGCTGGCGCTCCGGCCTGTACCTGTTCCTGCTCACCCAGATGTTCCCCGCCACCATGCTGATGCTGCCCATGTACGTGCTGATGCGGGCGCTCGGCCTGCTCGACACGTTCGCGGGGCTGGTCGTGGCCTATACCGCGACGGCGCTGCCGTTCTGCGTGTGGACCATGCGCGGCTACTACGACACCATCCCGGTCGAGCTCGAGCAGGCCGCGCTCATCGACGGCTGCACCCCGTGGGAGGCCTTCACGCGGATCACGCTGCCGCTGGCGAGCCCGGCGCTGGCGATCACCGCGCTGTTCTCGTTCATGGCCGCGTGGTCGGAGTTCCTCGTGGCGCGCATCATCCTGTCGCGCCAGGAGCTGTTCACCCTGCCGCTCGGGCTCGAGAGCCTCGCCGGCCAGTTCCAGACCGAATGGGCCAACTACGCCGCAGGCAGCCTCATGGTGTGCGTGCCCGTGATGGTGCTGTTCGTGCTGCTCAACCGCTATTTGGTGAGCGGGCTGTCACTAGGCGGCGTCAAGGGCTGACCTCACGGCACGCGAAGAGGCCCGGCTCCCTTGCGGGGCCGGGCCTCTCTCGCGGAACGGCTGTGGATCAGCGGTACGACGTCTTCAGCTGGCCCCACGTCGCGCTGCGAGTGGGCGTGCTGCCATCGCACACGTTGAAGTACTGGTTGCCGGCGATGTTCGCGAAGTTCACGTTGCGCGGCTCGCCGAGGTTGCACTGCAGCACGCCCCCCAGCACCTGATTGGCCAGGAAGTCATGGCCGCCGCCGTTGATGAACGCCGAGATGTTCAGGCAGTTCGCGCCACCCAGCGCGGCGAGCGGGATCTGCAGTTCGATGCCGGAACCGACACCGGCGCCGTTCGAGGGCCCGCAGCCGCCGTCGACGCCGCCCGGATTGCGATTGTCGAGCGTGATCTCGATGTTGAACGGATTGGTGCCGCCCGTCATCGGCCCGGGCGTGCCGCCGGGGTTGGTGCCGAGGTAGTAGCCGGCACCGCCGCCCGCCGTGAGCAGTTCGGCGTAGTTGGCGAACATGCCGTACGTGCCGCCGCCGACGTCCCCACCGGTCACGGTGATGTAGTAGTCGGCCGTGAATCCGGCATCGAACGTCAGCCCGTTGCCGCTGCCGTCGTCGCCCATGCGGTTGAGGCCGTTGAAGTCGACGTTCGGATTGTCGCCGCGCAGCTTGTTCTGGCCGCCAGCGACGGCGTCGATGAAGATCTCGAGCTTGTTGTAGTTGGACTCGAGATTGCCGCCGAAGAACAGGCGCAGCACGCCGCCCGAGATGTAGGCATAGGCGTTGTCCAACTCGGAGCCGTTGGCCCAGTACTGGTGCCCGATGTTGGCGTCACCGAACTGCGTCTGGGTGTTCTGGACGACCTTCGCCGGGCCATAGGCGGGCTCGAGGAAACCATCGTTGACCGCGGCCGCCGTGCCCGCGAGTGACGCGAGGAACAGCGAACTGACGAGGAGAGTCGTAGCCTTCTTCATGGTGGTGGTCCTTCCTCCTCCGGATGGGGGACTGCGGGATCCGGGCGTCCTCCGCCCGGGGAACAGCATGGAACAAGTGATAACGGTAGCATCGGCGGCGCCTGGGAATCCAACGGAAACGTTCTCATCCCAGCGACTTGCCGCCCACCCGGCGGCCCGCCCCGCCCACTCGGGGGGCGGTACGGGCCGCCGGGAAGGGTTCCTTCAGCGGGTCAGGACCAGCCGGCGGGTCAGCCGGTCGCCTCCCATGGCCAGTTCGTACAGGTAGACGCCGCTTCCGAGCCTGCGCCCGTCGGCGCCACGACCGTCCCAGGTGAACGCGTGGTCGCCCACGGCCAGTTCGCCGTCGTGGATCTCGGCCACCCGGCGGCCGGTCACGTCGTAGACCGTGAGCGCCACCCGGCCCGGCCGGTTGAGCGAGAAGGCGAACATCGCCCGGCGGCTGACCGGGTTCGGCATGACCGGCCGCAGCGAGGCGAACGAGGCGTCGCCGCGCTGGAAGCCGCCGCCGACCGGCACCGCCGTCGGGTCGCTGCAGTAGTCCCAGCGGTTCACCAGCCGCACGATCGGGTTGCCGGCCGAGTGGTTGACGTCGTCGAGCTGCAGCGACCGGTTGGGGATGCTCAGGCACTCGAGCACGCCGTTGCGCCAGTACTTGAACTCGACCCGGAAGTTCGTGGAGTCGGGGAACGTCACGGACCGGGTGAAGACAGCGTCATCCGCAGCCGCGTCCGGCGCCACACCGTCATCGAACATGCGCGCCGGCGGATCCGGGTAGTCGAACCGAAGCGGCGAGCGGTCGCCCATGACGGCGACCGAGTCGGTCGGGGCGGTCGGCGGATGGAAGAGGTCCATGTTGACCTTGAACACCACCGTCACCGGCTTGTCGGTGACCTCGCAGCGGTCGATGCCGCGCGCGGGCAGGACGATCGGATTGGCCGAGCTGAACAGCGCATCGTTCAGGAACACCTCGCGATTGGCCTGCCCGGCGCACTCGAACGTGCCGTTGAAATCCACCTTCCAGCCGATGTTCTTGGGGCTGCACGAGGGGAAGGTGACGCGCGCCGTGTAGATGCGGTCGCCGGCCACTTCGTCGGGGGCGACGCCGTTGTCGAGCATCGCCACTCCCGGCTGCGTGAACGACAGCGGGCCGGCGCTGCCGAGCAGCGTGATCACGTCGCCAGGGAGCGGATTGCGGCGGGTGGCGTCCACCTTGAAGACCACGTCCACCGCGCGCTCCGTGAACTGGCTGGGATCCAGATTGCTCCAGGCCACGTCCTTGGTGAGCGTCGCCACTCCGCTGCGGAGCGTGTCCACCCGGTTGCCGCCGAAGTCCTCGAACTGGCTGCAGCGGGCGACCAGCTTCCACTCGAGCACCGCCTCGCCGAGGCCCGTGGCCGGGTTGCGCGGCAGCACGAACGGCACGGTGCCCGTGTAGATGGAGTCGGCGTTGCCGTCGTAGAGCAGGGCATTGTTGCACAGCGTGAAGTCGAGCGGCCCGAGACTGCCCTCGACCGAGAACGTGTCGGTCGTGGCGAACGTGCCGCCGCACAGCGGCAGGCTCAGGTCGGCGTTGATGGCCACGTTCTGGATGAAGAACCCGCCGACGTTGGTGGTGCCGTTGACGATGATGGTGTTGTTCGCCGCGTCTTTCACGTTCTGCACGCTCACCTGGTGCGCCGCGGCGTTGGCGCTGATGAACGAGTTCAGGGTCAGGTGCACGAGGCTCGGGATGCTGGCGTCCCGCACGGCGCTCACCACCGATCGCGCGACCGGTCCCGAGTAGGTGTAGTTGGCGGCCACCTGCGCGGACGCCACCTCGACCGGCTCATCGAACTGCACGTCGATCTTGTTGGTGACCAGTGCGAACGTGCGGTTGGCGTTGAGCGTGAACCCGACCGCCTGGGCCGAGGCCACCTTGGGCGCCACGTTGTCGACCGCGTTGAGGATGGTGTACGGGATCATGGAGGTCATCTGCACGACCGCCGTGGTGTCGAACGTGGTCTGGCCGACGCGCGACATCTGCACGTTGTCACTCGAGAGCGCGTCGAGCGGGCCCTTGTTGGTGCCCTCCTGCGTCACCCAGAACTCCATGCGCATGTTGGTGCCGGTCGTGACGCCCAGCACCGACAGCGGGATCTTGAGCTCCTTGAAGTTCAGGCTGTCCACGATGCCGAGCCCGTTGGACCCGCCGCCGTACGAGGGGTTGATGTACTGCGAACGGTTGAACCACGCGCCGGCGGAGTCCTTGTAGAAGGCCTCGTAGTTGAACGTGTTGCAGCTGGTCGGCGTGACGTCGTAGATGACGTAATCGGGCTTGAACGGCACGTTCGCCCAGCCGATGCGCCGGCCGAAGGGGTCGGTCACGCCGCCGCCGGCGGTGCCGACGTCGAACGCCATGCCGAGGTTGATCTCGCAGAAACAGGTGCGCGAGAACTCGATGCCGACATAGAGGAAGTTGGCGTCGTTGGTCACGTACACGCGGCCCAGGTCGAGCGAGCCCACGGGAGGCGCGCAGAAGAGCTGGGTGTCGTCCCGGTCGTCCGACAGCAGGTTGGCCGGGTCGAAGTCGTTGATCCCGTCCACCGTGATGGTCTGGGGCACCGCGGCGTGCGCCGCCGGCGTGAAGCTCGCCATCCCGAGGATGAAGAGCGAGGTGAGCAACCGTCTCATCGGGCGTTCTCCAGTCCGGGCGAGGCAGGGTCCCGACTCGGAGCGCGGGCCCGGCCACGCGCTCCGCTGAGGTGCCGGGCGCGGCTGGGCCGGACACACTCGCACGGTCAGAAGTCTAGAGAGGCGCCTCGCGTCATGCAATGGTCATCCCGGACCATGCCGGACCATGCGCGATTGCCGGAACGCCCGCGGCCCGGCGGGTTTGACGCCCGCCGGACCTCCGTGCGCTCCCTTGACCGGGCCCTGTCAGGGTGAGCATATTGCGTCACTTCCGGCATCCTCCCGACTCCCGCCGACGGATCCCCGACTGTGACCCTTCGACTGCTGTGCTCGCTGGCCGCGATCACGCTCGTGGCGGCGCCCGCACTGGCCGTGACCGCCCGCGACCTGTCCGCACGCATGCGGGTGGACGGGTTCACCACCGATTTCACGGCCGACGAAGTGGTGTTCGGGTTCAACGAGCAGACGGGTGCCGCCGAGGAGGCGTCCGACGACTCGCGCTGGGGGGTCAACAACGACCTCAGCCAGATCCGCATCACGTGGGATGCCCAGAACCTCTACCTCGCCGGCGAGGGGCGCATCTGGGACAACAACATGGTGCTGCTGCTCGACACCGTGCCGGGGCGCGGTCTCGAGAGCATGACGGCCCTCAACTCGTGGCGGCGCAATTTCTCGTTCGACACGACGGGCGCCGCCCAGGGGCTCGGCTTCCAGCCCGACCTCTTCGGTGCGACCTGGGATGGCAATGCAGCCCCCCGCCTCATCACCCAGGTCTCGGGCAACCAGGTGGATGACCAGCAGGTGGGCGCCTACTTCCGGGCGGCCGCGACGTTCCTGCAGGGCAACACCGACCGCGCCATGGAACTCGTGCTGCCGTGGCGCGCGGTCTTCGCCGCCGCCGCCGGCCTCGGCACGCGGGACACGGTGATGACCGTGGACGGTGTGACCGACACCTTCCGGCTGTTCCCGCCCGGCACGCGCATCAAGCTGGTCGGCGTGGTCACGGCCGGCGCCGACGGCACGGGCGGCCCCGACTCGGCGCCCGACAACCTGCGCGGGCACACCGACAACAGCGGCGACCTGGTGTTCATCGACAACTACGCCATCATCGACCTCGACCGCAACGACGACACCGGCGCCGGGCTCGGCGGTCCCGACGGCGTCGCCGACTGGGGCGTGTCCCCGCGCTCGCGCGTGAGCTTCCGCTTCCGGCCGCCCATCGCGGCGCTGCGCTTCGCGCTCGACCGCACCTCGGGCATCACGTTCGACCGGCCCGCGTTCCGTCCCGACCTGGGCGAGCGCATCCGCTTCCGCACGCGGCTCGACCAGCCGCTCGACCCCTCGAACCCGATCGACCAGATCCGCAACTACAACTTCACGGCCAACATCTTCGATCTCAACGGGCGCTTCGTGCGCAACCTGTTCCTGAGCCAGACGCGCTCGGCGGTGGCCCCCGACGACCCCGTGGCCGACACGTGGGACGGCCGCGACGAGCAGGGGCGCATCGTACCCGCCGGGATCTACGTGCTGCGCACGGTCATCGAGCCCAACCTGAGCCGTGCCACCCGGGCGTTCGTGGTGGTGCGATGAAGCGCGCCGCGACCGCCCTGGCGATGACGCTGGCGCTGGCCTCCCCCGCGTCGGCCTATTTCGAGGACATCCAGGTGGGCGCGCGCGGGCTGGCGCTGGGGCCCGCTGCCGTGGCGACGGTGACCGACGCCTCCGCCTACCACTGGAACCCGGCCGCGCTGACGCGGCTCGGTGCGCCCGAGGTGCTGGTGGACTACGCCAAACCCTACGGGCTCCAGGACCTGAATGCGGGCGCCCTGGTGCTGGCGACGCGCGCCTACGGAACCAGCTGGGCGGTCGCCTGGCGGCACCTCGGGCTGTCCGGCGTCTACAGCGAGGACCTGTTCGCGGCCTCCGCGGGGCGCACGCTGTGGCAGGAGCGTTCCGGCCACCGGCTCGACGGCGGCGTCACGTTCAAGTTCGGCCGCGCCTCCTTCGAGCCGTTCGACGATCCGCAGGCCGGCGGCTCGGCCGACTACGGCACCCTCTCGCGCGGCGACCTCGACGCCGGGCTGCTGTGGACGACGCCGTGGCGCGTGGACCTGGCCTGGGTGAGCCGCGGCCTGCTCCAGCCGCGCTACGAGTTCGTCGCCGGCACCGGCGGCGACCGCATCCCGATGCGGCAGGAGATGGGCGCGGCCTTCCGCTGGAACCGCGAATCCACCATCACGCTCGGCTGGTCGCAGCTGGACGGCGGCGGCAGCACGCTGAACGCGGGCATCGAGATCCTCTTCTACGACGTGTTCGCCATCCGCAGCGGCGTCTCCAACCTGTCGCGCATCTACGAGAGCTACGGCTCGCCCAACGACCTGCTCTACCAGGGCGGCATCGGCGTCTTCCACCGCGGCTACCATGTGGACGTCGCCGCGACCTCCGACCGCGACCTCGGCGCCTCCTACCGGGTCACCGTGCGCGTGCCGATGCGCGGAGCCGGGACCCCGTGACCGCGCGCCGGGCCGCCGCCACGCTGCTGCTGCTGACCCTCGCGCTCTCAGCCGTGCCGCGGGCCGAGGCGGCGACGAAGATCGAGGGCGAGTACCAGCTGATGGGCGAGCTCCGCAAGACCGGGCGCACGTTCCCGTGGGACTGGAACTCCAACGAGTACGACACCTTCAACAATGCACAGTTGCGGCTGTTCACCGCGCCGCGGGCCGGCGTGGAGGCGTTCCTCAAGGCCGAGGCCGCCTACCGTCCGAACGACAACGCGGGCGCCCGGCCCGAGTTCCAGTACCGCGAGGCGCACGTGAAACTGCGCCGCGAGATGGGAGCGCGAGGTTACGAGGCCCACCTGTTCTCGCGGCAGGACCGCTTCTGGCTCGACAGCTACCTGATCCCGTTCGTGTACGGACGCGGCGACGGCCAGGGGATCCGCCTCGAGACGTGGGGGTTCGCGCGCACCAAGGCCATCCTCGTCGTGGCCGACCAGTCCAACCAGTTCAATCCGGCCGACTTCGCGGGGCTCGCGCCGCACCAGCCGCTCGACTCGGTCGCGGCGCAGCGCGTGCAACGCACCGACGACCTCTACGCGCTGCGGCTGCGGCGCGAGTTCCTCAAGGAGAACCGCCTGCGCGTCGGCTTCACGTTCAACCGCTACGAGGGCTGGTCGGGTCGCGACAGCGTCAGCGCCCCCTCGCCGTGGACGAGCGTCATGGGCGTGGACACGCGCTACCGGCTCGGGCGGACGGACATCTCGGTGGAGTACGGCGAGAGCTTCCCCAACCGCAGCGAAGGCAACGGGCGCGCCAACGAGTTCACCGCCTTCCGCAAGCCGCTCGGATTCCAGCTCTCCGACCGCTCCGTGCTCGAGGCGGAGATCCGCAGCGTGCAGGCGGGCACGCCGCGGACGGGCTACGTCAGCGTCGCCCCGCGTTACTGGAACCGCGGCCCGCGCTACGCCAACAGCATGGGCGGGCCGAACGGCGACGAGACCGGCTTCATCCTGGACACGTACTGGCTGCTGCCGGAGCGCGCCATCACCTACACCAACCGCCTCGTCCGCTACGGCAACAAGGTGTTCAGCCGCAACGCCACAAGCGAGATCTACAACGAGCTCTACGTGGAGTTCATCAACGGCTTCACCGGCAAGACCTACTACCGGGTGCGGGACTCCTACTCCCCCAGCGGCGGCATCCTGCGCAAGGACACGCGCTACGAATGGTTCGGGGAGGTGCAGGTCGAGAGCCGGCTGGCGTGGATGCGCGTGCAGACCAAGGTCCGCGACATCGGGCGGCCCGAACGCAAGCAGTTGTTCGTGATCGAGAACTCGCTCAACCTCACGGACCGCGCCAAGGTCTACAGCCGGTTCGCGTTCGGCAACGACGCCGCCATCCAGCGCAAGGCGATCTTCACGCAGTTCCAGTACCGCCCCTCGGGCAACATGGAGCTGTTCCTGCAGTACGGCCCCGACTACATCGGCGGCGGCTCGAATCCCGTGGACGAGGGCAACCTCGTCGGCAGCGGCGATCAGTTCGACGTCATCAAGTTCATCCTGAAGGGGATCTTCTGATGCGCGTGCGCTTGCGTCTGCACCTGTTCCGCGCGGCGGTCCTCGCCGCGCTCGCGCTCGCCGCGGCGCCGCGACCGGCCGCCGCCGCGCCGGAGAAAGCGGCGAATGGGATCCGCTTCACGTACACGGCCCCCGACGCGGGAACGGTGGCGTGGGCGGGCGAGTTCAACGGCTGGTCGCAGTCGGCCCATCCGCTGACTCGGGATGCGAACGGGGTGTGGAGCGTGGTCATGCCGCTGCCGCCCGGCACGCACGCCTACAAGTTCGTCGTGGACGGCAACTGGTTCCCCGACCCCGAGAATGGCGTCACCGCCGGCGAGTTCGGCAACAGCGTGGTGACCGTGGCGGCCGACGGCGGCCTCGTCACCGCCGCCGCCACGTCGAACACCGCCTACAGCCCCAAGATCCTCGTCGGCGGGCGGTTCATCTCGCTGCACCAGAGCACGCTGAACCCCGCCTACTCGCGCTACGAGCTGACCCGTCCCGAGATGGACATCGACCTCGGGTTCGACATCCGGTTCTCGGATGTCATGTCCGGCAAGTTCCTCATGAACCTGAACCCGCGTGACGAGGACGTGCAGGACTACCGCAGCCGGCTCAACTTCAAGCGCGGCTCGCTGCTGCTCCAGCAGCGCGACCTGCGCGTGCTCGCCTTCGACAGCGAGCTCATCGGCACCTGGGACGGCCCGCTGGCCCTGGTCGGGGACGTCGGCCAGTTCCGCCGTCCCTACGGCTACCAGCGCACCGGCTTCATGGCGAGCACGCCGCGCTTCGGGCTGCAGACCGAGATCGTCTACTCCGACCACTTCCGCGGCGGCGGCACCGAGTACCCGGGCTTCGAGCTCAATCGCGGCGCCGGACGGCAGTTCGTGTTCGAGGCCGACCCCGACGCCCGCACGATCGCGCAGATGCTGACGCAGCGCTCCGGCTCGGGCTACGTGCTCACGCCCGGCCAGACGAGCAAGGTGCAGAGCACCGACATCGGCGACGACGATCGCAGCTTCGGCTACGGGGACGGCGACGAGGACATGTTCGCGATGCGGGTCCGCCGCGATCTCGGCCGCGTGCGGGTGGGCCTCATGGGCCGCACCGACCGCGGCTTCCAGCTCGGCCAGATCTCGCTCGCCGAGCCGTCCTCGGACAGCACGCTGAACCTGTGGCGCGGCCAGACCACGAACGAGTGGTTCGGGGCCGGCGCCGACGTGCAGTGGACGCTGTCGCCGGGGGCCCGGGTCCATGGCGCGATCCTCGCCGGCGCCCGGCGGATGACGCTGGTGAACGGTTCGACGCGCTCGTCCTGGAAGGCCACCAACATCGCCGCCACGTCGGTCTCCGCGACGCAGCAGTCGAGCGCGTCCGCCGACGGCACGCACTTCACCACCGACCGCAGCTGGCGGCTGGCCCTGGGCGGCGCGTGGACGCTGGCCGAGGGGGACATCGGCCTGCGGGCGGACGTCGAGCACCACCGGCACCGCTACCCCGCCTGGACGCAGCCGCCGTTCTCGACGCCGGGCGCCTCCAACGCCGACCATCCCCGCTTCGAGAATGTGGAGTTCCAGCGTGGCACGGCCCTCGGCGACGACCTCGACAACTCGATGACCGAGTGGCGGCTCGGCTGGGACCGCAATTGGCGCTATTACCTCGGCCGTCCGGTGCGCACCTCGCTCGAGGTGGTGTGGACCGCGTTCGAATACGACCCCCGCACGGCGTGGGAGTACCAGCTGTGGTTCCCCACCGGCAACTTCTGGCTCGAGAGCGGCCAGCACCTGGTGACGGTGGACCGCCTCACCCTACTGGGCGAGTCCGACGTCGTGGCCGTGAAGCCGTCGGTCGAGGTGCCGATCCGCCGCGCCGACGACATGCGGCTGGAGCTGCGCGGCCACTACGCCGGCGTCAATCTCGGCACGCAGCCCAAGTACGCCGAGACCCTCGTGCTGTTCGGATTCGACCTGTCACGGCCGCTGCGGCTGCAGACCGACTGGCGCTGGGTCAAGTACGATGTCCCCTCGCTCAGCCTGACGCGCGGCTACGTGAGCCAGTTCACCGAGGCGCGCTACCGCTTCGGCACCGGCATCGAGGTGTCACTGGGCTTCGGCGTGGACCCGTACGTGCTCGACCGCGACCTCAACGACTACGCCAGGATCGGCCGGGAGCGCTTCCTCAACGAGCGCAACGCGAACGGCTTCACGGCCGAGCACGACTGGCTGAGCCTGGCGCCGCAGCTGTCGGCCGCCGAGAAGCGCCTTCAGAACACCAAGCGGATCCAGATCGAAGCCATCGTCCGATTCTAGCCCGGCCGCGAACGAGGAGGAGCTACCACCATGCGTCGCATCACCCTGTGGCTCGCCGCGCTCGCCATCGGCCTGTCGGCTCCCGGCTGCAGCGGCATCGGCTTCATCAAGAAGCGCCTGCCCCCGCCGAGCCAGTCCAAGGCCGGTGTGCTGTTCCGCTTCCAGGCCCCCTCGGCCCGCGTCGTCCAGCTGGCGGGCAACTGGCCGGCCAACAACTGGCTCGCCGGCCAGGCGCAGACGGGCACGTTCCTCGTCGGCGAGATGAAGGACGAGGACGGTGATGGCATCTGGACGCGGCTCGAGCCGCTGCCCGCGGGCCGCTACCAGTACAAGTTCGTCATCGACCGCGTGAACTGGAAGGAAGACCCCAACAACCCCAACCGGACCGACGACGGCTTCGGCGGGTTCAACTCGCTGCTGGACGTGCGATGAGCCCCGGCCCCGGCCCGCGCCTGCGACTCCTGATGGCCGCCGCCCTGCTGGCGATGGCCGCCGGCTGCGCGCGCAATGAGGCCGGGACGCTCCTGACGCCCACGGGCATCCGGCCGCTGCCGGAGACCGCGACGGGCGGCCTCGAGGGCTTCGTCCGGCACGACTCCACGAACTTCGCCGGCCTCGTGGGCCCTCCCTATCCGCCCACGGTGGTGACGCTGCTGCGCGGCAGCGAGACCGTGGCAGCCGACACGGCCGGGGCCGAGCGTCGCGGCTTCCGCTTCGAGCGCATCCCCCCCGGCCGCTACACGCTGGTGGCGCGGTCGCATGCCTTCCGGCCCGCCTCGCTCGGCCCGGTGGCCGTGGGTGAGAGCGTGCGCGACGCGGGCGACCTGTTCATGACGGCGGCGCCGGAATCGCTGTCGGCCCTCACGCTGGTCATCGGGCAGATGCCCGGGTTCACCGAGGACGAGTTGTTCACCTTCAACACCGCCATGGAGCAGAACGTCTTCGGCGTCTGGACCTACCCCAACACGTTCGCGCCCACGGCCTCGATCCCCGCCGGCACGTACCGGTTCAAGTTCGTCACCGATCTCTCGTCGGGCGGCGGGAACCTCATCGGCTGGGGCGGGGACTCGACCGTGGTCCGCACCGCCCCGCTGACCGATGCGCCCGTCCGGTTCGGATCGGGCCCGCACACCGACCTCAAGGTCACGTTCCCCGTCTCCGGCGAGTACGCGTTCACGTTCGACGAGCGCCGGCTGACGTTCAGCATCCAACCGGCGCCGCCCTCGCCCGTCCGCATCGCGGCGGGGGCGCCGCACGCGAGGTCCCGCCGATGAATCCGATCCGCCGCCTGTTCCTGCTGCCGCTGCTGCTCTCGCTCACCGGATGCGCCGGGGGCTGGCGGGGCGGCGTCGCCCCAGCCGAGTGGTCCGACGCCCCTGCGCGCACGGCAACGGCCACCGCCACGCCCGCCGCGGCCTCCGGTGCGACGACCGCCGACGGCACCGTGTTCACCTGGAAGGGCGAGGGCGCCTCGGTCGCGCTCGCGGGCGAGTTCAACAGCTGGAGCACCAGCGCCGACCCGATGGCCAAGCAGGCCGATGGCTCATGGCGCCTGGTCAAGAAGCTCGAGCCGGGCCGCTACATGTACAAGTTCGTCGTGGACGGCACGAACTGGAAGCCCGATCCCAACGCCGCCGAGTCCGCCGACGACGGCTTCGGCGGCATGAACTCGGTCGTCGTGGTCGGCAGCGCCGGGAGCGTGGCACCAGCGGCGCCCGCGGCGGCGGCCCCGCCGGCCGCCGCGAAGCCCGCCGTCGTCACCGGCCGCGCCCGTGCGCCCGTGGTCGCCGCCGCCGGTGTCACGTTCACGTTCGCCGGCGCTGCACGCAGCGTCTCGCTGTGCGGTGACTTCAACCAGTGGGCGCCGATCGCCGACCCCATGAAGCAGCAGGCGGACGGCACGTGGACCCTGCAGCGGAAGCTGCCGGCTGGACGTCACGCCTACAAGTTCCTCGTCGACGGCGCGCAGTGGCGGACCGATGAGGCGAATCCCCTGACCGTCGACGACGGCTTCGGCGGCAAGAACTCCATCGTCGTCGTGAAGTGACCCCGCATCGCCGCGCGCCCCGGGCGTGCGGCGCGCACTCATCGGCCGGGCTGCCCGCCGGGCCATCGGAGGACTGTGCCATGCCCATTCCCACCCGCGCCGGGGGCCGCCTGCTGCTCGCCCTCGCGCTGCCGCTGCTGCTGCTGGCCTCGGCCCCCGCCGCCTGGGCGGCCAAGGTCACGTTCCGTTACCAGCCCGTGATCGGAGGGGTCGCCTCGGTGGCCGTGGCCGGCAGCTTCAACGGCTGGAACGCCACCGCGAACCCGCTCAGCGACGCCGATCAGGACGGCGTCTGGAGCGCCGAGATCGAGATCCCGGCGGGCCGCGTCGAATACAAGTTCGTCGTCAACGGCGACCAGTGGTTCACCGACGAGAACGCGGCCGAGAGCAGCGACGACGGTTTCGGCGGCAAGAACGCCATCGTCGTCGTGGGCACGCAGGCCATCACGGTCGGCCACGGCGCCGCTCCGGCCAAGGCCGCCGCCCCGGTCACCGGACTGCGCCGCGTCACCTTCCGGTTCCGCCCGGACTCGCGCCCCGAGGCGGTCTCGCTCGCCGGCCAGTTCAACGACTGGACCATCGGCAAGACGCCGATGACCGATGCCGACGGCGACGGGGAGTACACGGCGACGCTGCTCTTGTCCCCCGGTGAGTACGCCTACAAGGTCGTGATCGGCGCCAACGGCTGGACCCAGGACAAGGCCGGCCAGGACGGCGAGGTGGACGACGGCTTCGGCGGCAAGAACTCGATTCGCCGGGTGGATGACCGGTTCCCCGCGATCGCCGTCCGGACCGGCGACGGCGAGGTCTTCGGCGACGGCATCGAGCACACCCAGGCCGCGCAGGAGGTCAACTCGCTGGGCGGCGGCCGCGTGCAGTTCACGGTGCGCGCGCACCGCGACGACGTGCTCGGGGTGGACCTGGTGACGTGGCCGGGAGGCCGCCAGAGCGTGACGCCGCTGCCGCGCTTCAACACCGACCGCGTGTTCGAGTACTTCCGCGGCGAGGTGACGATGCCCGCGGGCGAGACGCCCTACGCGTTCCGCTACCGCGATGGCGCCAAGTCGCGCTGGCTGACGCCCAAGGGCCTCGCCGACTCGGACGCCGAACGGTTCCGCTACGACCCGGCGCGCTTCCCCGCGTTCCTCACGCCCGACTGGGTGAAGCACGGCATCATCTACCAGATCTTCCCCGACCGCTTCCGCAACGGCCGCACGTCGAACGACCCCGACTTCAAGGAGTGGTACTACGCGGGCAAGACCGAACTCCCGGCCTCCGGCCGCATCAACGTCGAGTACCAGGAGTACTACCACCTGGCCAAGGACTGGAATGACCACACGCTGCTGACCAAGGCCGCTCACACGCCGGACGGCCGCGACTGGATGGTCTTCTACGGCGGCGATATCGAGGGCGTCCGGCAGAGCCTCGACCACCTGCAGTCGCTCGGCGTCACGATCCTGTACTTCAATCCGCTCTTCAAGGCCAAGTCCACGCACAAGTACGACGCCGCCGACTACCGCCTCGTGGATCCGCACTTCGGGACCAACGACGAGTTCCGCGCCTTCGTGCGCGAGGCCAAGTCCCGCGGCATGCGCATCGTCCTCGACATCGTGTACAACCACGCCGGCAACGGCCACGACGCGTTCCGCGACGCGGTCGAGAAGGGCCCCGCGAGCCCGTACTACTCGTGGTTCGACTTCAAGCAGTGGCCGCTGCCCGCCGGCTGGCCGAACGTGGGCCGTCCGTGGAAGCCGTCCGACTACTACGCCTGCTGGTGGGGATTCGGCGACCTGCCCGACCTGAATTTCGACCTGTCCCGCTATGGCACGGCGGAGCACACCGTGCGCGACATCACGCAGGCCAGCCCCAACATCCAGCTGATCCGCGAACTGCTCGACACGACCGAGTTCTGGCTCAAGGACATGGACTGCGACGGCGTCCGCCTGGACGTCGCCAACGAGGTGCCGCTGTGGTTCTGGCGCCTCTTCAACGAGCGGGTCAAGAAGGTGAAGCCCGACGCCTACATCGTGGGCGAGCTGTGGGGCAACGCCTCGGAGTACGTGCGGCCCGGCCTCTACGACGCGGTCATGAACTACGCCTACTTCCGCGATCCGGTGAACCGCTTCCTCGGCAAGGGCCAGGGCACCGCCGCCGAGTTCGACGCCGCGCTGGCGACCGGACGCCTCACCTACCCCAGCCAGGCGGTCGAGGCGCAGATGAACCTGATCGACAGCCACGACACGGTCCGCTTCCTCACCGACGTGGGCGGTGACGCCCGGCGGCTGATGCTGGCGGTGCTGTTCCAGATGACCTACGTGGGGGCGCCGGCGATCTACTACGGCGATGAGATCGCCATGGAGGGCGGGCGCGACCCCGACTGCCGCCGGCCGTTCATCTGGGACTACGCGAAGGAGCCCCGGCGCGTCGAGATGCTCGAGCACTACCGGCGGCTGGGCCAGCTGCGCCGCCAGCACGTCGCGCTGCGCACCGGGGAGTTCCAGACGATCGCCACCGAGGGCCAGGCCTTCGCGTTCACGCGCAAGCAGGGCGACGAGGAATTCCTCGTCGTGCTCAACGCCGGACGGGCCGCAGCGCCCCTGACCCTCGACCTCGCCCCGTGGGGCGGCCGGGTCACGGCCGTGGACGCGCTGGGCGGCCCGAGCGAGACGTGGTCCGGGAAGGCGTCGCTCACGCTGCCGGCGGTGAGCGGCCGCATCTACCGCCTCACGCGCTGACACCGGGCGGATCGCGCGGCGCCGGCGGAGCGGGATCGCGCCGGCGCCGCGAACGCTCAGACGGCGGCGGGGGCCGCCGTCAGCGCCCGCTCGGTGGCGGGATCGAACAGGTGCAGCTTGGCGAGGTCGAATCGCAGTTCGGCGCGGTCGCCGACGTGCGGCGCCAGCTGCCCGGGCACTCGTGAGGCGACCGCCCCGAGTTCGCTGCGCCAATGCACGACGGTCTCGTTGCCGTGCGGCTCGATGACCTCGGCGGTCACCGCGATCGAACCGCCCTCGCGCGAGTCGAGATGCAGATCCTCGGGCCGCAGGCCGCAGCGAACGGTCTGGCCGGCCGACAGCAGGCCGCGGCGCACGGCGTCGAGCGGCACGCGGGTGCCGGGCGCCTCGAGCTGGGCCCCGTCGGCGCTCACGCGGGCGTCGAAGAAGTTGATGGGCGGGCTGCCGATGAAGCCGGCGACGAACGCGTTCGCGGGCTGCGCGTAGAGCGTGAGCGGGTCGGCGCACTGCTGCAGCACGCCCTTCATCATGACCG
>CAZMQP010000001.1:15076-31135 GCA_964568385.1 uncultured bacterium | reverse complement strand
CACGGCGAGGCGGTAGTAGAGGTCCTGCCGGAAGCGGCCCGCGGCCACCTCGGCGGCGAGGTCGCGGTTGGTGGTGGCGACGACGCGCACGTCCACGCGCACGGTGGTGCTGCCGCCGACACGCTCGAACTCCTGCTCCTGGAGTGCCCGCAGCAGCTTGGCCTGCAGGTCCAGGCGCATCTCCGTGATCTCGTCGAGCAGCAGCGTGCCGCGATGGGCGCGCTCGAAGGCGCCCGCCTGGCGCTGCGTGGCGCCGGTGAAGGCGCCGCGCTCGTGCCCGAACAGCGTGCTCTCCACCAGCCCCTCGGGCAGCGCGGCGCAGTTCACGGTGACGAACGGCTGCTCCCGGCGCGGGCTCTGGTCGTGCAGGGCGCGGGCGAGCAGTTCCTTGCCGGTGCCGGACTCGCCCTCGAGCAGCACGGACGCGCGCGTCGGGGCGACCGCGGCGATGGTGTCCATGACCGCGCGCAGGGCCGCCGAGCCGCCGACGATGGTGCGACGGCCGCGCAGCGACACGATCTCGCGGCGGAACTGGTCGTTCTCGCGCTTGAGCCGCGCCATCTCGATGGCGTTCTGGACCGCGAGGCGGACCGCCTCCTGGCGCAGCGGCTTGGTCAGGTAATCCACGGCGCCGTGGCGCATGGACAGTACCGCGTGCTCGACGCTCGAATAGCCGGTCATGATGATCACCGGCACGTCGTGCCCCTGCTGGCGCAGCGTCTCGAGCAGGTCGAGCCCGCTCGCCTGCGGCATCCGGTAGTCCGAGATGATGAGGTCGAAGGACTGCCGGCCGAGCGCCTCGAGCGCCTCGGCGACGGACGTGGCGAGGACGGGCGAGTGCCCGATCTCGGCCAGGTGGTGCTCGAGCACCACGCCGACCGACGGTTCGTCGTCGATGCAAAGGATGTTGGACATGTCCCCTCGTCGGACCTTCCCGGTCGGGAAGGCGCCGTGAGACCCGAGCCCGGCGCCCGGTCGGGCAGTCGTGGCTCAAGCCGCTTCCATGCGATTCCGATACTGGCCTCAGACCCGCACCGACGAGGGGGTTCCATGCGGATCACCAACCAGATGTTGCAGCGCAGCCTGACGTCCGGCCTCCAGGGCCGGCTGCAGGCGCTGGAGCGCGCTGCCGCCGAGGCCGCGACCGGCCGCCGTGTCCGTTCCGTGTCCGACGATCCGATCGATGCCTCCCAGGTCATGCGCCTGGAGGCGCAGGCCCGGGACATCGAACAATACCGCCGCAACGGAACTTTCGCGACGACGCGGTTATCGGCCGAGGACCTCGCGCTCTCCAGTGTGCTCGCCAGCCTGCGCGAGGCCAAGGACCTGGCCGCCTCCACGACCGGGAACGACCCCAACGACCCGCAGCGCGTCGCTGCGCTCGAGGCCGTCCGCCACCTCAAGACGCAGCTGGTCGCGCTCGGCAACACGCGCGTCGGCAACGAGTACCTGTTCGGCGGGGCCCAGAGCACCCGGCCGCCCTTCCAGGCGGACGGCACCTACCTCGGGGATTCCTCGACCCGCGGCGTGCAGGTGGGCGACGGGGTCCAGGTCACGCTCAACCATGAGGGCGGCGCGCTGTTCGGCGGCGCCATGGCCGCGGTGGACGACCTGATGACCGCCCTTCAGAGCGGCACGCAGGACGACATCCGCGCCGTCACGCAGGACCTCGAGAGCGCCACCCAGACCGTGATGCGGGCGCAGGCGGAGACGGGCTCGCGCCTGCGCGAGATCCAGGACGGCGGGCTGCGCCTGGCGAAGACGCAGGCGCTCCTGCTCGAACGGCGCGATGCGCTCGCGAACGTGGACCCGGCCGAGGCGATCGTGCGCCTGCAGCAGGAACAGGCGGCGCTCGAGCGGGCCTACGCCACCATCGGCCGCGTGATGCAGGCCACCCTGACGGAGTACCTGAGGTAACGCGCCGCCCCGCCGCATGCGCGACGCCGCGGTTCCCGTTCGGGGGCCGCGGCGTCGCGCGTTCCGGGGCGCCGACCGCCGCCGGCCGGGCACTCCGCGCGGCGCCGCCGACGCAGCGACCGGCACTTGCGCGGCTTCGCCGCGATCCGCCCGGGGCCGGACCGGGTTTCGCGCTCCGGGGGCTTCAGCCGCCCGCACGGCCGCCGAGAGTAGGGCCTGCGTGAGGAACGCGCGTCCCGGCAGAACGCCGCGGGCGGCACTCGGACTCCAGAAGGAGGATCCCGTCATGGCGATCAACGACATCACCCTGTCCGGCGGCATGCGTGGCAACCTGATCCAGCTGCAGATGGTCACCGCGCTCCAGGCCCGCACCACCACGCGGCTCGCCACCGGCAAGCGCGTGAACTCGGCGGTGGACGACGCCTCCGCCTACTTCGCGGCGCAGAACCACCAGAACCGCGCCAACGACCTCGCCGCCCGCAAGGACTCGATGGGTGAGGCGATCCAGACCGTGAAGGCCGGCCTCAAGGGCATCGAGGCCATCACGCGCCTGATCGAGCAGATGAAGGGCCTCGCCGCGTCGGCCCGCTCGGCGTCCGCGGCGGACCGCGCCACGCTGGCCGCCCAGTTCGACGCCCTGCGCTCGCAGATCGACGACCTCGCCGCCGACTCGGGCTACAAGGGCACCAACTTCCTCTCGAGCGACGACCTGACGGTCGAGTTCAACGAGGACGGCTCCTCGGCGCTGACCATCTCGGGCTTCGACGCCACCGTCGGCGGCGACCTCGCCATCGACGCCTCCGCCAACGCCTGGGTGGCCGACACGGACGTGGATGCCGCCGTGGCGGACCTCGACGCGGCGCTCACCGAGCTGCGCACGCGGGCCAAGACGCTGTCGAGCAGCAACGGCGTCGTCACCACGCGGCAGGAGTTCACCACCGAGATGATCAACACGCTGACCGAGGGCGCGGACATGCTCACGGCGGCGGATCCGAACGAGGAAGGCGCCAACATGCTGGCGCTGCAGACGCGCCAGCAGCTCGGCATCGTCGCCCTGCAGTTGTCGAGCCAGGCGCAGCAGTCGGTGCTGCGGCTCTTCTAGGCGGGCTTCGGGACGCCGCGTCGCCACGGGCGGAGCACCCGCCGGTGGCCGCGGAGGGGACACGGAGGTCTCGGCCGGCGGGCCGGGTGCGCCAGGCACCCGCCCGCCGGTCGTCCTGTTGCCGGCCGGAAGCCCCGCCGATCGCGTGCATGGGGCATCCGCCCCAGCGCCTGTGGCGCCGCCGGGACGCTCTCAAGTCGGCGCGACGGCGTCCGACACTGCGGGGGTCGGCCGAAGCGCCGACCGCCAGGCAGAAGCCGGGACGAAACCCTCCAGTTCCCGAGAAAGGGACACCGCATCATGGCGATCAACGACATCACCCTGGCCGGCGGCATGCGTGGCAACCTGATCCAGCTGCAGATGACGTCGGCGCTCCAGAGCCGCACGACGACTCGGCTGGCGACGGGCAAGCGCGTGAACTCGGCGGTGGACGACGCGGCCGCGTACTTCGCGGCGCAGAACCACCAGAACCGCGCCAGCGACCTCGCCGCCCGCAAGGACTCGATGGGCGAGGCGATCCAGACCGTGAAGGCGAGCCTCAAGGGCATCGAGGCCATCACCAAGCTGGTCGAGCAGATGAAGGGCCTCGCAGCCTCGGCCCGCTCGGCGTCCACGGCGGACCGCGCCACGCTGGCGGCCCAGTTCGACGACCTGCGCTCGCAGATCGACGACCTGGCGGCCGACTCCGGCTACAAGGGCACCAACTTCCTCGACGGCGACGACCTGACGGTCGAGTTCAACGAGGACGGCTCCTCGGCGCTGACCATCTCGGGCTTCGACGCCACCGTCGGCGGCGACCTCGCCATCGACGCCTCCGCCAACGCCTGGGTGGCCGACACGGACGTGGATGCCGCCGTGGCGGACCTCGACGCGGCGCTCACCGAGCTGCGCACGCGGGCCAAGACGCTGTCGAGCAGCAACGGCGTCGTCACCACGCGGCAGGAGTTCACCACCGAGATGATCAACACGCTGACCGAGGGCGCGGACATGCTCACGGCGGCGGATCCGAACGAGGAAGGCGCCAACATGCTGGCGCTGCAGACGCGCCAGCAGCTCGGCATCGTCGCCCTGCAGCTGTCGAGCCAGGCGCAGCAGTCCGTACTGCGGCTTTTCTAGCCGAGGCGGGCCCGCAGGCCACCGAGCCGGCCGAGCCGGCTCCGGAGCCCGCAGCCCCTGATGCGTAAGAAGACGCGGGCCGGTGGACGGGGGGGCGAGGAGCCCTCCCCCCACCGGTGCCCGCCGACGGATGCACGAGGCATCCCGGGCACTTGGAAACGGACTCCCGACGACAGGACACCCCATGGCGCTTCGCCTCACGCTCAAGCCGCAGGAACGCGCGATCATCGGCGGGGCGGTGCTCACCAACGGCCGTCACCGCGCGGAGCTGTACGTGGAGACCGAGGTCCCGGTGCTGCGTGGCAGCGACATCCTGAGCCCGGCCGCCGTCCAGACGCCGTGCGAGCACGTCGTGCTCTCCATCCAGCTCATGTACGTGGATCCGCAGCGGCGCGAGTCGCACCTGCGGAGCTACGAGCAGCTCATCGAAGATGTGCGCGATGCCAGCCCCAGTTCCCGCCGATACCTCGACCCGATCGACCAGTGCATCCGTCAGGGCCGCTACTACCACGCGCTCAAGCTGGGCCGTGACCTGCTGGCCCACGAGAAGGAGCTCCTCGAGCATGTTCAGCGGTCCACGTCGCGCGTATGACTCCGGCGCCCGGACGACCTCGTCCGGGCGGGAACTCGAAGCCGCCGCCCTGAGCCGCACCGCCCGCGCCCTGGAGGACTGCCAGCGCGCCTGGGACTCCCCCGGCCGCGACGAGCAGCTGCCGCGGGCGCTGCGCCAGAACCAGCGGCTGTGGACGTTCTTCCAGGCGGAACTGGCCTCGGCCGAGTGCGCGCTGCCGCGCGAGCTGCGCGTCAATCTGCTGCAGCTGTCCCGCTTCGTGGACCAGCGCACGTTCGCGCTGCTCGCCGAGCCGAGCCGCGACGGCCTGCAGGCGCTGATCGACATCAACCGCCGCATCGCCGAGGGCCTCTCCGAGCGCCCGCAGGCCGCAGACCCGGCGCCGAGCCGGGTATGAGCCCCGGCGGCCGCCCGTGCGCGGGCGCCCTCCCTCAAGTCCTCCGTCCCGGCTTCCGATACTGGGAGCGGACCGGAGGGGACCTGCTCCCCCCGGCCGACGGCTCCGAGGCCGCCACTCCCGGCGGGCATCGGCTCACCGACACGAGGGGATCATGACCATCCGACCGACCCCGTCCGGGCTCACCGGGCGAATCGACGGCACGCGTGGCGAACGCGTCGCGCGCACCGAGTCCAAGACCGGCCGCACCGCCGCGCCCGGTGACGCCGTGCCGCGCCGCGATGACGTGCGGATCTCCGACACCGCCCGTTCGCTGCAGGCCCAGGCCGGCCCCGAGGCGGTGCCGCAGGGTGAGCTGAGCGCCGAGCGCATGCAGGCGATCACGCAGCGCATCCAGCAGGGCCACTATGACCGGCCCGAGGTCATCGACGAGGTCCTCCGCCAGCTCGCTCCGCATCTGTAGTCGGTCCCGCCCCGCCCGAGGAAGCCACGACGATGAAGTGCCTGGTGGTGGATGACTCGTCCCTGACCCGCCGGATCCTGGTGAACAGCCTGCGCGGGATGGGATTCAAGGAGATCGTCGAGGCCGCCGACTCCGAGGCCGCGCTCGCGCTGTGCACGCCGGACCTGCGGCTCATCATCACGGACTGGAACATGCCCGGCATGTCGGGCGTGGAGCTGGTGCGCCGCATCCGCCGCGACCCGGCGCTCGCCGCGATCCCCGTCATCCTCGTCTCCGCGCGCCACGTGGGTGAGGACATGGCCGAGGCGGCACGCGCGGGCGTCAGCGCCTGCGTCGTCAAGCCCTTCACGCCCGATGTGCTGTCGCGCAAGGTCCACGACGTGCTGCAGGCCGCGGGCCATGGCCCGGCCGCCGGCGGCGCGTCGGAACCGGGCGCCACCGGCACCGACGGCTGACGCCGCGCCACACGAGAAAGGCCCCGCGGACGGCAGCGTCCGCGGGGCCTTTCGCCGTTCCGGCGCCGCCTCGCTCAGTCGATGCGGACCAGCGTGCGCGACGTGGAGGCGCCGTTCGCGCGCAGTTGCACGCGATAGACGCCCGGGGCGACCCGTCCGTCCCACGTCATCGCGTGGGTGCCCGCCGGCAGCCGTCCCCGGTGCAGCTCACCCACCTGGCGGCCGGCCACGTCGAGCACGCGCAGGTCCACCGCCGACTCGCGCTCGAGCACGAACCGCACGGTGACCTCGCGCTGGCCGGGACTCGGTCCCGCGGCCAGCTGCAGGCCGCCTGCCGCCGCGACCGGCACGCCGGTCGTGCGCGGGAACCAGCCGATGTCCTCGAACAGCTCACGGGTCAGGTCGATGTCCGAGGTGAGGTCGGCGTTGATCGCGGGCTCCATGAGCAGGTTCGGCGTGGCGGTGACGTCGAAGTGCGAGACGCTCGAGCCGGACTGCACCGGGTTGGGCGAGTACATGCGCATCTCGCCGTCCGGATGCTGCCCCGACTTCTGGGTCGGGTGCAGCCGCAGCGTCACCTGCACGCCGGCGCCGAGCTGGGACTTGAGCGTCGTGCCGTCCGCCTGCGAGATGCCCAGCACCGGGATGGTGACGCCCGGGGCGCTGCCGCTCGGAGCGGCGGGGCCGCTGGTGTTGTTGGCGATGATCACGCCGATGGCCCCGGCCGCCTGCGCGTTCTGCGCCTTGGTGGTGAAGGCGCAGGTGCCGCGGTCGATCAGGGCGATGCGGCCGGCGACCGCCGCCGCGTTGACGAACGGGAACTCGCAGCCCTCGCCCGTCGGCGCGACGCCGTCGTCCACCAGCACCACCTGGCCCGACAGCCCGCCGTCGGTGAGTGCGGCGCCGAAGGTCGAGACCCCGCCCTCGTAGCCGCCGGCGATGGCGCCCGGGGCGGTCACCAGCATCTGCCCGGCGCGCGACAGCACCAGCGGCGACTTGAACGTCACCGCGGGGCCCGTCCACACCAGGTTGCCGGTGTTGATCGCCGACGCCTGCCGCTGCGTCGCGCTCATGTCCTTCCACGCCAGGCCCGTGCTCTTGTCGAACAGGTAGTGGTCCCAGATCGCCGGCAGGCCCGACAGGAAGTTGCCGGTCGAACTGCTGGTCGTGGTGCTGAAGCCGAGACCGTGCCCGAGCTCGTGCATGAGCACGGGCAGGAAGTCGATGTCGGTGCCCTCGTTGTGATCGAAGCCGTAGTACCAGTCCCGGGTGCCGAGGCACGTGGCGTTGTCCACGTCGGAGTTGAACGTGGCGCTGATGTCGGGATTGGCACCGTCCTGGTCGGCGCCGGCGAGCTTGTTGGCGAGGGCCTGGTGGTACCAGGTGTTGGGCACCTGCGCGCCGGCGAAGTTCGCATGGATGGTGATGGGTCCGGCGCTGCCGAGCACCGCGCTCGTGGGCGAGCACGTCTGCGGGTTCATCTGCGCCCGCACCTGGATGGTGACCGGGCTCGTCAGGATGGCCCCCCACAGCGCGGCGGCATGGTTGAACAGGTTGAGCCGCTGCTGGCCCAGCGTGGTGCCGCTGTTGCCGCCGATGGGCGCGACGGGCGTCGGATCGTTGAAGCCCTCACCCGGGCCGTCGTTGTTCACGATGACGATGGTCGCCGCGTGCGCGTGCACCGCCACGAGGCTGGAGAGGAGCAGGGCCGTCAGGCCGAGGGAGCGTCGCGCGTTCATCGGTCCTCCCCCCCTCGCGCCGGGGCCGGCACGCGCACGAGCGCCTCGGCCTCGGCGGCCGAGTGGGCGCAGTCGAGGCGCGCGCGTCCGGACGCATCGAGCCGGAGCACGCTGAAGCTGTGCAGCAGGTCCCCGGCCACCAGGCGCAGCGAACCGTCGGCGAGCACCTCGGGCTGCAGGGACTCCAGCATCGCCGTGCGGCGGAGCGCCTCGGCCGGCCGCAGTGCCGGCGAGACGGCCGGCGCGCCCTCGGGATCGAGGTCGATGCGCAGCGCGGCCCCGGCCGGGGCCGCGGTCGTGGCCGGTGTCCAGGCACGCGGACGCACGCCGATCAGGCAGGCCGCTCCGGCCGGCGGCGCCGGCGGGGGCGCCGTCACGGCGGGCCCGTGGAGGGATGCGGCGGCGAGAAGCAGGGTCCATGGGGTCATCTTCGGGGCCTCCATCGGGGGTGCGGGTGATGCCCGGAGTCGTTGACTTGTGATGCATCCGGCGGATCCTGCGCGTCACGAGCATGCAAAAAGCCATGCCGACGCGCCCTCGACCCGCACCGGCGTGCTAGCGTGCGGGCGTTCACGGGGTCTCTCCACGCGAACCTGCAACTCGTGTGCCCCGCCTGCCCAACCCCACTCCGCATGAGGTGTCCCATGCATGTCTCGCACCGCATCGCCGCCACCGCGCTCGCGCTGGCCTGTCTCGCCGGAACGGCCCACGCCCAGTTGGCGCTGCCGCGCGCCAGCCAAAAGCAGGTCGTCAGCCAGACCATCGGCACCACCGAACTGTCCGTCACCTACCACCGCCCGGGCGTGAAGGACCGCGTCATCTGGGGCGGGCTCGTGCCCTACGGCGAGCCGTGGCGCACCGGCGCCAACGAGGCGACGCAGTTCGTCACCAGCACCGACATCCAGGTGCACGGCCAGCCCCTGCCCGCGGGCACCTATGCCCTCGTGACCATCCCGGGCAAGGACAAGTGGGTCGTCGCGTTCTCGAAGCAGAAGGAGCTCTGGGGCGCCTACGGCTACAAGCCCGAGGAGGACCAGATCCGCGTCGAGGTCGTCCCGACCGCGGCCGCGCACACCGAGTGGATGGCGATCACGCTCGACCCGGTCAGCGCCTCGAGCGGCGAGATGGCGATCCAGTGGGAGAAGCTGCGCGTCGCCGTGCCGATCACGGTGGACGTCAACGGCATGGTGCTGAAGAGCGCGCGTGAGGCGATCGCCGCCGCGAAGGCCGACGACTGGCGCACGCCCATGAGCGCCGCGGCCTGGTGCGCCGAGGCCAACGTGGCGCTCGACGAGGCCGCCGCGTGGGCCGCCGCCGCGGTCAAGGTCCAGGAGAACCCGCGCACGCTCGCCGTCGCCGCGCGCGTGGCCGCCAAGGCCGGCAAGTCCAAGGACGCCGTCACGCACATGACCAAGGCCGTCTCGATGGCCAAGGCCGATCCCAAGTTCAACAAGGACCTGCTCGGCACCTACGAGAAGGACCTGGCGGGCTGGACCGCCAAGAAGTAGAGCCTCGCCGCACCCGCGAACGGCCGCGAGCCCCCTGGGGCACGCGGCCGTTCGCCGTTTCGGCGTCAGGCTTCGGCGGCCCTCGGGCCGGGCCGCACCGCCGTCAGCAGCAGCGCGATGCCCATGGTGAGCACGCAGCCGACCAGGTTGTACCAGAGGAACGAGATCGGCGTGAGCTTCCAGCACAGCAGCACGGCGGCCTCGGCGATCAGCGCGGCGACGAAGATGTGCGTGCCGCCGACGCGCCGCAGGAAGAAGCCGCTCAGGAAGATGCCGAGGATGGTGCCGTAGAAGAGCGAGCCGAGGATATTGACCACCTCGACCAGCGAGCCGGCCCGTCCGGCGTTCTCGGCGAACAGCACCGCGAAGCCGACCCAGAACAGGCTGGCGCCGCGCGACCACGCCAGCAGCGCGCCCTCGCCGCGCGGCAGCCCGGGAATGCGTTCGACCACGTCCACGATGGTGGTGCTCGTGAGCGCGTGGATCTCGCTCGACGTGGCGTTCATCGCCGCCGCGAAGACGGCGGCGAGCACCAGTCCGATGAGCCCGGCCGGGAAGGCCGCGAGCACGAACGACAGGAACCGGTGATTGGTGTCGTTGGTGTTGGCCGCGGCATCGGTCGCCCGCAGCGCGGCCTCCGCCTCGAGCCGGGCGGCGTCGCGCTCGGCGCGCGCCGACTGCCGCCGCGCCTCGGCGGCCTGCTCGGCGCCGGCATCGCCCGACCGCCGCGCCTCGAGCCAGCCGCGCAGCGCCTCGCCGTGCGCCGCGTCGGCGGCGGTGAACCGGGCCTCCGCCTGGCGCCAGGCCGGCGCGTGCTGGCCCTGCGTCACCTTGGCGACCTCGGCCGGGTTCGCGAACATGGGCCCGGGCGCGAACTGATGCGACACGTACACCATCACCCCGAGCAGCAGGATGAAGCCCTGCATGGGCACCTTGAGCAGGCCGTTCGCCAGCAGCCCCATGCGGCTCTCGCGCGTCGAACTCGCCGTGAGCAGTCGCCCGACCTGGGACTGGTCGGTGCCGAAGTAGCTCATCTGCAGGAAGAAGCCGCCGATCAGCCCCGCCCACAGGTTGTACCGGCTGGCGGGGTCGAACCGCAGGTCGAGCGCGTTCATCTTGCCCTCGCGGCCCGCCACCGCGAGCGCCTCGCCGAACCCCATGCCGCCGGGGAGGCTCCGCATCACGAGCGCGAAGGCGACGCCCATGGTGGCCATGATGATGATGAACTGCAGCGCGTGCGTGTGACTCACCGCGCGCGAGCCGCCGAGCGCTGTGTAGGTGGCGACGAGCAGTCCCATCGCGATACAGGTCCAGCGAATGTCCCAGCCGAGCACGACGCTGAACAGCAGCGCCGGGGCGTAGAGCGTGATGCCGGCCGCGAGCCCGCGCTGCGTCAGGAACAGCGCGGTGGCCAGCGTGCGGGTCTTGCCGTCGAAGCGCTTCTCGAGGAACTCGTAGGCGGTGCTCACGCGCAGACGCTGGTAGAGCGGCACCAGCGTCGCCGACAGCACGACCATGGCCACCGGCAGCCCGAGGTAGAACTGCAGGAACGACAGCCCGGCGACGTAGCCCTGCCCCGGGGTGGCGAGGAACGTGACCGCGCTGGCCTGGGTCGCCATCACGGAGAGCAGCACCATGGGCCACGGCATCTCGCGTCCCGCGACGAGGTAGCCCGACAGGTCGCGCGTCTCGCGGCTCCGCCACACGCCGTAGGCGACGAACATGCCCAGCGTGCCCAGCAGCACGCCCCAGTCGAGCGGACTCACCGGTAGCGCTCCGAGACCCAGCCCATCAGCGCGATCACCGCCGCCAGCACGCCGAGCACCACGGCGTAGACGCGGCTCCAGCGCCCGAGGACGGGCGGCGGCGGATCGGCGCCGGGCTCGGGGCCGTGCGCACGCGGGCTCACGGCCGCGGACTCACGAGGTTGGCGAGCAGCCGCCACGCGCCGGGCACGCCGGCGGGGATCTGGCGGAACAGCGAGTAGCCGCAGTAGACGAACTGGCCCTTGCCGTGCTTCGCATAGAGCAGGCCGCCGTCCCGGGCCGGCTCGCCGGGATCGTTGGACGACAGCACCGCGTCGTAGCGCGGATCCCAGGGCTGTGCGAAGTAGAGGCCGCGCTCCTGCACCCAGTCCTCGAAGTCGGCCGCCGTGAGCGGATTGGGTGCGGTCAGCAGCGGGTGCCCGGGCTTCGCGAATCGCACCGGCGCGCCCTCGACCGTGACGCGCTCGCGCGAGACCCGGAACGGGAACGGCCCCAGGTCCTCGACCGGACCGTCCGACGTGGTGACGTACTGCACCACGAGCGTGCCGCCGCGCTCGGCGTAGGCCAGCAGCCGCGGCTGCAGCGCCCGCAGGCGCGGCCGGGTGTTGAGCGCGCGCACGCCGGTCACGATCGCGTCGAAGCGCGACAGGTCGCCGCTCTCGAGGTCGGCGTCGTCGAGCAGCGTGACCTGGTAGCCCATCTGCCGCAGCGCCATCGGGCCGGCATCGCCCGAGCCCATCACGTAGCCGATGCGCTCGCCCCGGCGCGCGAGATCCGTGCGCACCGCCCGCGCGACGGCGGCGGGGAACAGGTTCTGCTGCGGGATGTGCGGGTGGTCGATCGTCGTCTTGGCGTACGACCATGCGCGGCCGTCCACGTCGATGACCGCGGAGAGCGCCGCCGCGGCCGGCCCCTCGGCCGGCGTGACCCGGAACTCCACGCGCGTCTCGGCGCCGGGCCGTGCCAGCGACACGTCGGCCGCGGCGGGCTCGCTCGTCCAGCCGGCGGGCAGGGTCAGGCGCACGCGGCCGGCGAGCCCGGCGCGCTGCGCGGTTACCGTCACCGCCACGGACCGTGGCGCCCGGCTCGCGAACAGGTAGGCCTCCTCATCGAGCGCCAGCGTCGCCGGCGGGGCCACGTCGAGGGCGCGCCAGCGCTCGCCGAGCACGGGGTCCACCCAGCGGTGGGCGACGCCCCGCTCGATCGTGAGCGCCACGCCGCCGAGCCGCACGCGGAATCGCGCGACCAGCACCGGCGGGTTCTCGGGCGCCCCGATGAGCGCCGCGTCCGCGACCTCGAAGCGGCCGCCCGAGTAGGGCTGCGCCAGCCAGTAGGGCTGGCTCGGCGGCTGCTCGGCGGGGATCGTCACCGCGAACGTGTCCTGGAGGGCGATGCCCGCCTCGAGCGCCCGCGCCGCGTCGCGGCGGATGCCCGAGAGCTCGACCGATTCCACCGTCACCGGCGTCTCGATGCGCTTGAGCACCGAGGTGGTCACGGTGAGCCGGCCGCCGGGCACCGCCGTGCCCTGCAGCGCCACGGCCTCGAGCCACAGGCCGGCGCAGCTGGCCATGACGTGCTCGAGCTCGGCGCGGCGCGCCGCCACCAGCGGATCCGCGTCGGGCAGTGCGGCGAATGCCGCGTGCGCGCGGGCGAGCAGCGGCAGCAGCGCCTGTGGCCGGGTCGGGTCGTAGCGGCGCTCCGCCTCGGCGAGCGCCGCCTGCACCTTGTCGCCCCCGGGGTAGCGGCGCCACGTGAGGTCCACGCCTTCGAAGAGGTCGGTGGCCGCGCGCTCCCCGAGCCGGTGGCCGAAGTAGTTGGGCAGCACGCCGCGGCGTTCGGGCGCGCCGAAGCCCTGGCTCTTGTGGAAGCTGCGGCTGACCCCGGCGAACTCGCTGAACGACCGGCCCAGCAGCGGGTCGTAGGCGCCGACGTCCACGCGCAGCCAATCCGGCTCGATGCGCGTGCTGCCGCGCACGAAGGCGTTCCAGACCAGCCGCTTGGCCTGCCAGACCGGCGCCGTGGCCAGTTGCTCGGGGAACCGCGACGGGTCGGCGGCGGCCGCGAAGGCCTCCTCGGCGAGCCGCGCGCTCGCCGAATGGTGGCCGTGGCCGGCGTTCGAGTCGGGCGGGAAGCGGGTGACGATGATGTCGGGGCGGAAGCGGCGGATCGCGAGGACGACATCGGAGAGCAGTTCCTCGTGGCCCCACAGGGCCAGGGTCTCCTCGGTGTTCTTCGAGAAGCCGAAGTCCACGGCGCGCGTGAAGATCTGCTCGCCGCCGTCCACGCGCCGGGCCGCCAGCAGTTCCTGGGTGCGGATGACGCCGAGGCCGTCGCCCAGTTCGGAGCCGATCAGGTTCTGGCCGCCGTCGCCGCGGGTCATGGACAGGTAGGCCGTGCGCACCTTGCGTCCCTGCACGAGCCACGTGATGACCGACGTGTTCTCGTCGTCCGGATGCGCCGCCACGTAGAGCGCGCTTCCCGCCACCTGCAGCCGCTGCAGGGCCAGCCGCATCTGGGAGGCGTCGAGGGCCGCGGGCGGCCGGGGGTCGGCGAGGGCCGGGAGCGCGGCGAGGGCGAGCAGGGCGGTCAGCAGGAACCGCAGGGACGGCTGGACGGGCATGGGGCCTCCGGCACGGGCGGGAATCGGGAGTCGGTTCGGCGCGACGCTAGCACGCTCGGGCGGCCCGGCCGAGCCCGCGGGCGGCCGGGGCGACGACCGCGCGGGCCGGCCCGACGGACGCGGGCCCTCGGAGGGGGGCGTGCAACTCGCAGTCAAGTCGCGGGTCCCAGGGGCCGATGCACTCACGGAACAGGACTGCCCCGTCTCGCTCTCGATGACGGGCAGCCTCTCGGAACCCCGTTTCGGAGGTGGCCATGTCGGAACCCCTGGTCCTCAAGTTGCGCCTGTCCCTGATGGGACGCCCCGTGCGCAACTTCACGTTCGACAAGCCCGTCGTCAGCGTGGGCCGTGACCCGGCCGCGGACATCTTCGTGGACAATCCGGGCATCTCGCGCGATCACTTCCGCATGGAGCGCACGTCCAACGGCGAGTACCAGGTCGTGGACCTCGGGAGCGCCAACGGCACGTTCGTGAACGACCAGGCCGTCAACACCGCGGTGGTGCGGAACAACGACGTCGTGCGTTTCGGCAAGTACACGCTGTGGGTGGGCTACGAGACCGACCGGCGCACGCTGGCCTCGGACACGCGCCGGCCCGCGGATGCGGAGCAGCACACGGTCATCCTGTCGCGCACCGAACTCGGGCATCTGCTCGAGACCCAGCGCGAGAAGGAGATCACGCCGCCCCCGCCGCCGCCGATGGGCGCCGCGGGCGGCCCTCCGGGTCCGCCTCCGGCCGCGCAGGCGGCCGCGGCCGCCGCGTCCGCGACCACCTCGACCGCCACGATGGTGATCACGTTCCTGCTCGGAGCCGCCGTCGGGGCCGGAGCCATGTACCTGCTGCTTCCCCGCTGAGCCGACCCCCAGGGAGGGGAAGACGACTCGATGGACCTCCTCAAGCGCTTCCAGGCCGGACATCTCGTACGCCGCCTCGCCTCGACGGATGAGACGGAGGCCCGGGCGGCGGAGGAGCAGCTCCTCACCATGGGCGGCGCGGCGATCAAGCCGCTGTTCGAGGCCGCCCAACAGGGCGCGAGCCTCGACTCGCTGCAGTTCGTGCTCGAGAGGCTCCTGTCCAAGGAGACGCTGCACCACTACGTCGAGGCGCTGCGCTCGCAGAGCACGCCCGTCGCCGAGGCGGCCACGCGCGCGCTCTCGCACAGCGACCGCTACGACGCCACCGAACTGCTGCCGCTGTTCTCCGACGCCCGTGTCAGCAAGGCGCGGCTCGAGGCCGTGCTCCAGGAGCAGCTGCCGCGGTTCCAGACCGCGACCCTGATCCGGCTGCTGCCCGACCTCACCAAGGACGCCCGCGGCAGCGTGTACCGGCTCATCGAGCGCGGCGCGGACGCGGGCGTCGTGCGCGAGGCTTCGTCGTTCCTGAATCACGACGACTGGTGGCTGCGACTGCATCTCTCGCGCCTGCTCGGCCGCTTCGACACGCCCGAGTCGGTCGCCGCGCTGGCGGGCCGTCTCGAGGACCCGACCGCCGCCGTGCGGCTGGAGGCGGTCAAGGCGCTGGGGCGGCTCAAGGCGACGAGCGTGATCCCGGCGCTGTGCGCGCGCCTGCGCGACTCCGACATGAAGGTGCAGGCCGCCAGCATCGAGACGCTGATCGCCGTGGGCGACGTCACCGCCGTCCCGCACCTGCTCGATGCGCTCAAGGACGACTCGGAGTACGTGCGTCGCGGCGCGGTGGAGGTGCTGAACCAGGTGGTCACCGTGGACGCGATCAAGGACCTCGTCTCGGCCCTGCGCGACCAGGACTGGTGGGTGCGCGTGCGCGCCGCCGACGCGCTCGGCACGCTGGGCGGCTCGCGCGTGGTGGACGCGGTCATGGGGCTCATCCGCGACGGCGACGACTTCGTGCGGCGCTACGCCGTCGAGATCCTCAACACCGTGCCCGACAAGCGCGCCGTACCGGCGCTGATCGACGCGCTGCAGGACCCGGACTGGTGGGTGCGCGAGCGTGCCATCGACGCGCTCGCCAAGACCGGCGACGCCCGCGCCGTGGAGCCGCTGCTGCACCTCGTGCACCGGGACACGCGCGCCATCCCGCTCTGCATCCGGGCGCTCGGCCGGCTCGCCGACGTGCGCGCCGTGGAGCCGCTCTGCCAGCTGGCGCGGTCCGAGAGCTCGGAGATCCGGCGCGAGGCGCTGCACGCGCTGACGGCGCTGTCCAAGATCGAGATGCCCGATTCCGAGCGCACGCAGCTGCTGGACACGCTGCACGACGCCGGCGTCGGCGCCGGCCGCACCAACCCCATGCCCATGGAGGTGCGCGGCACCTACGGCCCCGACACCGGGCGCCTCGACACCGGCGGCCGGCGCAGCACGCCCGCGGCCGGCGTCGAGGGGGTCTCGCACGAGGGCGCCCGCACGCTCAACTTCCAGCGCCTCGAGCCG
>CAZMQP010000001.1:0-15066 GCA_964568385.1 uncultured bacterium | reverse complement strand
GCGCGGCGGCGACGCCCACTGGCGCCGACACCCCGGCCCCCGGCACCGGCGAGGCCGCCCGGCTGCACTTCCAGAAGCTCGCGCCCGGCACCGAACTGCTCGGACGCTTCCGCGTCGTGCAGCGCATCGGCGGCGGCGGCTTCGGCACCGTGTACCTGGTGGAGGACGCGGTCGTCCGAGAGGAGCTGGTGCTCAAGATCCTCAGCCCGCAGCTGTCCATGGACGATGCGATGATCAAGCGCTTCGTGCAGGAGCTCAAGCTGACGCGCCGCATCACGCACGCCAACGTCATCCGCATCTACGACCTGCTCGACCTGCGCGGCGCCCACGCGATCTCGATGGAGCACTTCATCGGCCGCGACCTCGGCACCGCGCTGCGCCAGGACGGCCCGCTGCCGGTGCCGCGGGCGCTGCACATCGCGCAGCAGGTGCTGCAGGGCCTGGCGGCCGCCCATGCGCTCGGCATCATCCATCGCGACATCAAGCCGGCCAACCTGCTGGTCGGCGACGGGGACCAGGTCAAGATCGTGGACTTCGGGCTCGCCTCGATGAGCCACTCCCCGCACTCGCGCCTCACCCAGAGCGGCATCCTGGTCGGCACCCCCGAGTACATCTCGCCGGAGCAGATCACCGGCCACGACGTGGACGCCCGCTCCGACCTCTACTCGCTCGGCGTGGTGCTGTACGAGGCGCTCTCGGGCAAGCAGGCGTTCGCCGGGGCCAACGCCGTCAACGTGCTGTTCCAGCATCTCGAGGCGGAGGTCCCGGCCCTCGACCAGGTCGCCGCCGGCATCCCGCCCGGTGTCAACGAACTCGTGATGCGCTCGATGTCGCGCTTCGCCGCGGACCGGCCGGAATCGGCCGAGGCGATGCTCGAGATGCTGCGGCGCGCGGCGTAGGCGGAGACGATCCGATGGCCCGCATCGACGCGTTCCTGGAGATCGGCAAGCAGCAGGGCGGCTCCGACATCCACTTCGTGGTGGGGCTGCCGCCGCTCGTGCGCCTCGATGGCGAATTGATGCCGGTCAAGTACCGCGAGCTGTCGGTCGAGGAGACCGAGGGCTTCGTGCGCGAGCTGCTCGACGAGACGCTCGAGCGCCAGCTGCAGGAGCGCGGGTCGGTGGACCTCGCCTACTCGGCGCCCGGCGTCGGCCGCTTCCGCGTCAACGTGGTGCGGCACCGGCGCGGGCTGAGCGCCATCTGCCGCGCGGTGCCGGACAGGATCCCCGAACTCACCGACCTCGGCCTGCCCAAGATCCTGTCGCAGTTCACGCGGCTGCGCTCGGGGCTCGTGCTGGTGACCGGCTCCACCGGCACCGGCAAGTCCACCACTCTGGCCGCCATGATCGGCGAGATCAACCGCACCTCGACGCTCACCATCGTGACCCTCGAGGACCCGGTCGAGTTCGTGCACCAGGGCATCAAGGCGCAGATCGTCCAGCGCGAGCTGGGCACGCACGTGCCGGACTTCCGCGAGGGCCTGCGCTCGGCGCTGCGCCAGGACCCGGACGTGATCCTGGTCGGCGAGCTGCGCGACGCCGACACCGTGACGCTCGCGCTCGAGGCCGCCGAGACCGGCCACCTCGTGCTCGGCACGCTGCACACGCGCGGCGCCGCCCAGACCATCGACCGCATCGTGGACGCGCACCCGAGCGACAACCAGGCGCAGGTGCGCCACTCGCTGGCGGACAACCTCAAGGCCGTCGTGAGCCAGGAGCTGATCCGCGCCGCCGACGGGCGCGGCCGCCGCGCGGCGGTCGAGGTGCTGGTGGTGACGCCGGCCGTGCAGCAGCTCATCCGCGAGGGCAAGACGTTCCAGATCCCCGGCTCGATCACCATGGGCAAGCGCCTCGGCATGCAGCTCATGGACCAGTCGCTGCTCGCGCTCGTGCGCGCCGGCGAGATCGACCCCGACGAGGCGTTCCTCAAGGCCGACGAGAAGTGGGGCTTCGCCGCCTACGTGACGCGGCCGGAACTGCTGGCGATGATGACCGGCGACGGACGGGCGGCCGCATGAACCGCATCGACGCCTTCCTCGAGCTGGCCGTCAACCAGGGCGGCTCCGACCTGCACCTGGTCTCGGGCCAGCCGCCGCGCATCCGCATCCACGGCAATCTGCAGCCGGTGCGGTTCCGCGACCTCTCCGAGCAGGACGTGCGCGACTTCCTCGACGAGTTCATGACCGACGAGCAGCGCGCCAAGCTGGCGGAGCGCTGCGCGGTGGACTTCGCCTACGAGTGCGAGGCCGCGGGCCGCTTCCGCGTCAACGTCTACCTGCACGCCGGCGGCATCGCCGCGGCGATGCGCCGCATCTCGAGCCAGGTGCCGCCGCTCGACTCCCTCGGCCTGCCCGCGGTCGTGCAGCAGGTGCTCGCCGTCGGCAAGGGGCTGGTGCTGGTGACGGGCCCCACCGGATCGGGCAAGTCCACCACGCTCGCCGGCATGGTCGACCATCTCAATCGCACGCGCCGCGGCCACATCCTCACCATCGAGGACCCGATCGAGTACGTGCACGAATACCAGCAGTCGGTGGTCACCCAGCGCGAGATCGGGCGCGACGCGCCCTCGTTCGCCGAGGCGCTGCGCGCCTCGGTCCGCGAGGACCCGGACGTCATCCTGGTGGGCGAGATGCGCGACCTGGAGACGATGAGCCTGGCGCTCACCGCCGCCGAGACCGGCATCTTCGTGCTCGGCACGCTGCACACCAACGGCGCCGTGCGCTCGGTGGACCGCATCATCAACGTGTTCCCGCCGCGCCGGCAGGAGCAGATCCGCACCATGCTGTCGGACTCCCTGCGGCTGGTGGTGGCGCAGCAGCTGGTGCGCAAGACCGACCAGAGCGGCCGGCTGGTGGCGGCGGAGGTGCTGGTGAACACGACCGCCGTGAGCGCGATGATCCGCCAGGGCAACACGCACAAGCTGCCCTCCGCGATCCAGGCGGGCGGGCGGCTGGGCATGCAGTCGCTCGACGCCCAGCTCGAGGACATGGTCCGCCGCGAGATCATCACCGGCGAGGAGGCCTACGAGCACGCGGTGGACCGCACGCGGTTCGAGCGGTTCATCACCGGACACGACCCGGCGGCCTGAGTCCGCCGGCGTCAGGCCGCCTGACGGCCCTCTTCGTTCATGCCGTAGATCTCGTCGAGGACCGTGAGCACCACCCGGCGCAAGCCGTCGATGATGGCGCCGTCCCAGTCCACGTCGCGGCCGCGCTCGAGCACGTCGAGCACCGCGGCGGGAGCCAGCGGCTGCTTGTAGACGCGCGGCGAGATCAGGGCGTCGAACACGTCGGCCACCGAGATGATGCGCGCGGCCAGCGGGATGTCCTCGCCGGCGACGCCGAACGGGCCCGTGCCGTCGAGCTTCTCGTGATGGTAGGCGGCCACCCGGGGCACGTCGCGCAGTTCCTCGGGGTACTCGATCTTGTCGAGGATGGTCTGCGTGTAGGCCGCGTGGTGGTCCATCTCCGAGCGTTCGTCCTCGGTCAGGCGGCCGGCCTTGAACAGCACCTCGTCGCGCACGCCCTGCTTGCCGAGGTCGTGCAGCAGGGCCGCCACCGACAGCACCTGCAGCGCGTCGCCGGTGAGCCCGAGGTGCTGGCCGATCGCCACCGCCACCGCCTGCACGCGCTCGCTGTGGAGCGCGGCGTCGGGGTCCTTGAGCGTCAGCGAGTGCACGAGCGCGCCGATGGTGCTCTGGAAGGCGCGGCGCTGCTGCTGGTGCATGCGCAGGTGCTCCAGTGCGAGGGCGGCCTGACTGGCGAACACCGACAGCAGGTCGAGGTCCTCGCGGCCGAAGCGGCCCTTGCCGGGCCGGCGGATGTCGAGCTGGATGACGCCGAGCGGCTGGCGGCTGCCGAGCAGCGGCGCCGCGATGGCGGTCTCCATCTGCGACAGCACCATGCTCTGCGTCGGGTCGAACGCCCCCTGGCCGTGCGCCACCAGCATGGTGGTGCGGTCGGCCAGCACGCGCTGCACCAGCGTGCGGCTGATGGTCGCGGGCGCCGGACCGCCGCCGCGGGCGCGGGCGAGCAGCGGCCGCAGCACGCCATCATCCTCGAGCGCGATCAGCAGGTGGTGCGTGGCGTTGGGGAAGGCGCGGAACGCGAAGTCGGCGATGACCTCGAGCAGCCGGCGCTCATCGGTGCGGGCGGCGGCGGTCTCGCTCACCAGGCCGAGCATGAGCTCGGCGATGCGGGCATCCGAGCGCACGACCTTCCCCTGTACGTCCACCCACTCGGAGATGGGTCGCGCGGCGAGGATGGTGTGTTCCGCGGCGTCCTCCGAGGACATCGGGGAACGCTCCGGGCGCACTGGATCGGGGCTCGGTTCCGTGGCCATGATGCCGGTGGAATCGGCACTTGAGCGGAATGACTTGAGCGATTCCCCCCCTGCTGAGGCCCGCGCGGGGCGGGGGCTGAAGTCGTCCGCCGGCCCGGCCGATACCCCCTTGGAACGCCACGAGACGCCGGCCGCCCATCCGCGCCGGCACCGCCTGGAGGTCCCATGGATCCGCGCACCCCCCTCGCGCTCACCATCCGCGCGCTCACGTCCGTCATCGACGCCGCCGAGTCCGGCACGCGCGGACGCTCGCTCCGCATGGCACGCTACGCCGTGCGCATCGCCCGCGAGTTGGGCGTGCCGGACGACGAGCGGCTCGACATCGAACTGGGTGCGATGCTGCACGACCTCGGCCGCAACGCCATCCTGCGCGACGTGATGCTGAGCCCGCGCGCGCTGGATCCGGCGGAGCGGGCGATGGTGCAGACCCACCCGACCATCGGCTGGGAGATGCTCAAGGACATCCCGGGACTCGAGGCCGCCGCGGAGATCGTGCTCATGCACCACGAGCGCCCCGACGGCGCCGGTTACCCGGCGCGCCTGCCCGCCGACCGCATCCCGGTCGGCGCCCGCATCGTGATGGTGTGCGCGGCCTACGACGCCATGACCGAGGACCGGCCCTACCGCCGCGGCCTCTCGCCGCGTGCGGCGTGCGACGAGCTCAAGCGCCACGCCGGCACGCAGTTCTTCCCCGACGTGGTCAACGCCTTCGTGCAGCTGCACGACAGCGGCCGGCTGTGGGAGGAGTTCACGCGCGAGGAGATGGATCTCTACGTGCGCCGCAACGACCTCGCCTCGGCGGCCTGACGCCCCCGGCCGCGCGCGTCGCCGGAATCCGGCCCCGGCCGGGCCTTCCGGGGATTTCACGCGCTCGGGACAATCCCCGGGCATCCGGCGCATCCCAACGGCGTCTCTTCTGCGTAGAGAGGGCATGAGGCACCTGCCCCACTCCCCCACGAGGAGGTCGTCCTGAGCAAGCGTCCCTGGATCGGGCTGCTGGCCGCCGCCGCGCTCATCGCGCTGGCGATCACGGCCGGCACCCACGCAGCACCGAGAGCGACCGCCAAGAAGGGCGAGAGCGCCTCGGTGTCTGCGAAGCCGGACTCGGCGGTGGGCCAGCTGCGCCTGACCGCCGAGCAATGGAAGAAGCGCCTGTCGTCCGAGCAGTACCGGGTGCTGCGCGAAGAGGGCACCGAGCGGGCCTTCACCGGCGCCTACTGGAAGGAGCATCGCAAGGGCCTCTACCGCTGCGCCGGGTGCGGGCTGCCGCTGTTCGAGTCGGCCACCAAGTTCGAATCGGGCACCGGCTGGCCGAGTTTCTGGCGCCCCATCGCTCCGTCGCACGTGGTCGAGAAATCCGACACCTCCATGGGCATGACCCGCATCGAAGCGGAGTGTGGCCGATGCGGAGGCCACCTCGGGCACATCTTCGACGACGGCCCGGCGCCGACCGGCCTTCGGTATTGCATCAACTCGATCTCGATGTCGTTCGTTCCCTCCATGTGAGTGCGGCCCTCTATTGGCGGGACGGACAAACGGGCCCCGGTCCTCTGGACCGGGGCTCCGTTGTTCTGTCAGACTCCTCTCTCCCGCGGCCGCGCGTCCCCATCTCGAGGAGTCGTCCATGCCCTGCCCCCGCGCCGCGCACATGCGTGCGCTCCTGACGGCCCTGCTGCTCACGGCCGCGGCCCCCGGTGGCACGCTCGCGGCCGCCCCCGACGGCAACATCGAGTGGAACGGCCTGTCCCACATCGGGCGGCTCGACCGCCGGCCGCTGTGCCCCGTGGACGGCGAGTCGTTCAGCGTCCGCTTCCAGGCCTTCCGCGACGACCTCACGTCGGCGCGCGTGCGCGCGACGCTGGCGGGCTCTCCGGTGGTGGCCGAGGCGGCCAAGGTCGGCACCCGCGGCCGCTACGACCTCTGGTCGGCCACCCTGCCCGCCACGGCCGCCGCCGCGCTGGTCACCTACCACATCGAACTGCAGGACGGCGCCGACCTCGACTACCTCTCGGTCAACGGCGTCACGGACGGCCCCCCCGTGGACGGCGGCTTCGTCGTGGACTTCGCGACGCTGTCGCATGCGCCGGTGGGCGCCACGCGGATCACCGGCGGCGGCGCCGTGTTCAAGGTGTGGGCGCCGACGCGCACCTCGGTGCACGTGCGCGGCGACTTCAACGGCTGGGGCCTCACCACGCCGATGACCCAGCAGGGCGAGCACTTCGTGGCCCGCGCCAGCGGCGTCGCCGACCGCTCCCAGTACAAGTACTTCTTCGACAACGCGGTCTGGAACATGGACGCGCGTTCGCGCTCGCAGAACGCCCAGAGCGACCGCAACAGCCACATCGAGGACCCGCTGCGCTACGTGTGGGTGAGTGACGCGTTCGTCACGCCCGACGCCGAGTCCCTCGTCGTCTACCAGCTGCATGTGGGCACGTTCGCCGGCCGCAACGACCCGCTGGGGAGCGTCGCCTACCGCGGCGGCTACCGCGCCGTCGGCGACCGTGCCGGCCAGCTGGCCGAACTCGGGGTCAACTGCGTCCAGGTGTGCCCCATCACCGAGTTCCCGGGCGACCTCTCGGCAGGCTACAACCCGATCACGCAGTGGGCGCCGGAATGGATCCACGGCACCCCCGACGACCTCAAGTACATGATCGACCGGCTGCACGCGCACGGCATCGCCGTGACGCTCGACATCGTGTGGAACCACTTCACCGTCAACGACAACTGGATGTGGTTCTACGACGGCTCGCAGACCTACTTCGACTCACCCGCCATCGACACGCCGTGGGGGGCGCAGGCGGACTTCGACCGCGCCGCGGTGCGCGACTACTTCACCGACAGCGCGCTGCTGTGGCTCGAGGAGTACCGCTTCGACGGCTTCCGCATGGACGCCACGTCGTACATGACGATCGGGGCGCAGTCGGCCGCGGGCTGGTCGCTCATGCAGCGGATGAACGACGAGATCGACCGCCGCCGCCTCGAGGCGTTCGTGGTGGCCGAGCAGCTGCCCAACAACGCGGCCATCTCCTCGCCCACCTCGGGCGGGGGCGCCGGCTTCGACGCGCAGTACCACATGCAGTTCCGCGACGCGGTCCGCGGCGCGATCCTGTCGGCGGGCCTCGGCGACCCCAACATGAACGCGGTGCGCTCGGCGCTGCTCGGCAGCGGCGCGTCCATCAGCGGCCGCAAGGCGCTCAACTACTTCCAGCTGCACGACGAGGCGTGGCCCACGAGCGGCGGCCAGCGACTCGTGAAGACCATCGACACCACCGCCCCGCACGACGACCAGTACGCCAAGGGCCGCATGAAGCTGGCCACCGGCCTACTGCTGACCGCGCCCGGCGTGCCGGCGCTGCTGCAGGGAGACGAGTGGCTCGAGGACACCGACTTCGGCACCGACCCGGGCAACCGCATCGACTGGAGCAAGAAGACCACCTACGCCGGCATCTTCGCCTATCATCAGGCCCTGATGCGGCTGCGCCGCACCCTCGCGCCGCTGCGCGCCTCGAGCAGCATCTACGTCTCGCGCGTGGACGAGGGCGCCAACTGGATCGCGTTCCGGCGATTCGACGGCAGCGGCCAATCGGTGATGATCGTGGCGTCGTTCTCCAACAGCCCGCTGACCGTGCGCGTCGGACTGCCGACCGCGGGCGGTTGGAGCGAGGTCGTGAACAGCCAGGACCCCGCCTACATGGGCAGCGGCCCGGTCAACGCCGGCGTGCTCGCGACCGAGCCCATCGCGTGGGACGGCTTCAACCAGTCGGTCGAACTGCAGCTGCCCGCCATGGGACTGCTGCTTCTGGCGCCCGCCGAACTCGTGGACGCGCCCGCTCCGGGCGGCCGCGCGCCGCTGTCGCTGTCGGCGCCGTGGCCCAATCCGGGCTCGGGCGCCGTGACGCTCCGCTTCGCGCTCGCGCGTCCGGGCGAGGCCGCGCTCACCGTGCACGACCTGGCCGGCCGGCAGGTGGCCGCGCTCGCGCGCGGTGCGCATGCGGCCGGCGAGCACGTGGTCCGCTGGGACGGCCGCGGCGCCGACGGCCGCGGCTTGGCGCCCGGGCTCTACCTGGCGCGACTCGTCACCGCCACGGGCGAGCGCACGGTCCGCCTCGCGCGCCTGCGGTGAGCGCGCCACTCGGGTTGGCCCCTCGCCGGGTGCGCCGCTAACCTGCGCCGCGTGATCCGACCGGGCCCGGAGCTGACCGACGAGGGCGTGCGTTTCACCGTGCACGCGCCACACGCCACGCGTGCACGGCTGCAGCTGTTCGGCCCCGACGGGCGCCCGCTGGGCGAGCCGCGTCCGGCCGAGCGGGACGGCGCCCTGTGGCGGCTCGACGTGCCGGGCGCCGGCCCCGGCCAGCAGTACGGCTGGCGGATCGAGGGAGGCGCCGGCCCTCGCGAGGGGTTCGACCCCGACGCGCTGCTGCTCGACCCCGCCGCGCCGCTGGTGGCGGGCTCGGAGGTCTGGGGCGTGCGCGAGCCGGGCGGCCGGCGGCTCCGCTCGCAGGTCGCCGACCTCGCGTTCGACTGGGGGGACGACCGCCCGCCGGCGCACCCGCTGTCGGACACGGTCATCCACGAGACGCATGTGCGCGCCTTCACGAGGCATCCCTCGAGCGGGGTGTCGCACCCGGGCACCTACCTCGGCCTGGCCGAGACGCTGCCGCGGCTCGTGGACCTGGGCGTGACGGCGCTCCAGCTCATGCCCGTCGCCGAGTTCGATGAGACCGCCAATCCGCGCCGCAACCCGCTCACCGGCGAGCCGCTGCTCAACGTGTGGGGCTATGACCCGCTGTCGTTCTTCGCGATCAAGACCGGCTACAGCGCCGCCGGCACCGCGCAGGGCGCCATGGACGAGTTCCGCACGCTCGTGCGCGCCTGCCACGCGGCCGGCCTCGAAGTGCTGCTCGACGTGGTGTTCAATCACACCGGCGAGGGCAGCCGCGGGCAGCGGGCGGTGAGCTGGAAGGGTTTCGACCGCCCCGGCTACTACCTCGTGGACGGCAGCGGCCGCGACGTGGACACGACCGGCTGCGGCCACACCGTGCGGTGCCAGAGCCCGGTCATGCAGGATCTGATCGTCGAGGCGCTGGTGCACTGGGCCACCGTGATGCGTGTGGACGGGTTCCGCTTCGACCTCGCGAGCACGCTCACGCGCGACGAGCACGGCCGCGAGATGCCCGACCCGCCGCTCGTGCGCCGCATCGCCGAGGAGCCGCGGCTCGCCCACTGCAAGCTCATCGCCGAGGCGTGGGACGCCGCCGGGCTCTACCAGGTGGGGCGCTTCCCGCACCATGGCCGCTGGGCCGAACTGAACGGACGCTTCCGCGACGACGTGCGCCGGTTCTGGAAAGGCACCGGGCACGTCGGCCCGCTCGGCACCCGGCTCACCGGCTCGAGCGATCTCTACGCCCCCTCGAGGCGCCCCGGGCACAGCACCAACTTCCTCACATCGCACGACGGTTACACGCTCGCCGACCTCGTCAGCTACGAACGCAAGCACAACATGGCCAACGGCGAGGACGACCGCGACGGCACCGACCAGCACGACAGCTGGAACGGCGGCCACGAGGGTCCGACCGACGACGCGCATGTGCGGCAGGTGCGGATGCGGCAGGTGCGCAACCTGGCGATGACGCTGCTCACCGCGCAGGGCTCGGTGCTGTGGCTGTACGGCGACGACCGGCTGCGCACCCAGCACGGCAACAACAACCCGTACTGCCAGGACTCCCCCGGCTTCTGGTACGACTGGGGCGCCTCACCCGAGCGTGACGACTTCCAGCGGTTCGTGCGCGGGCTGCTGCGGCTGCGCCGCGTCACGCCCAGCCTTCGCCGGCACGAGTGGTTCGACCGCACCGAGCGCGGCCGCGGCTCGGTGATGTGGCACGGCGAGCGCGCGTTCCATGCCGACTGGTCGGAGGCCTCGCGGCGTCTGGTGATGCAGCTGGTGGGCCTCGACGGCGAGCGCGATCTGCTGCTGATCGTGAACGGCGCCGGCGACATCGGACGCTTCGAATTGCCGGCGCCCGACGTGGGCGACGGTTGGAAGCGGCTGGCCGACACCTCGCTCGCCCCGCCCCACGACTGGACCGACCCCGGCGAGGCCACGGTGCTCGCGGGCCTCACGCACTACGAAGCGGGACCGCTCAGCGCGGTGCTGCTGATGGGGGCGTGAAGGGTCCGCGGGCGATGCCCGGGCAGCCGCCCGGCCGCCCCCTCAGTGCCCCTGATGCTCGGGCCGCAGCAGGTCGAACACGGTCTTCACCGGGTTGAACACCGTGAGCGGCACCTCGACGAACACGGTGTTCCAGTGCGCCATGGCGCCGTTCCACAGGCCCGGCCGCTCGAGCGCCAGCAGTTCGCGGCCGCCATGCGACTTGCGCGTCACGATCACGGCGCGCTCGTCCACGAACCGCTCGAGCGAGATCGTCTGCCCCCCGGTGCCGCGCACCGCGCAGGCGATGAACACCGGATTGAAGTGGGTGCCGCTGCGGAACAGCGAGGCCTGCGCCGCGTCCTCCATGGCCACCTGCGCGCTCTCCACGATCTGCGCGGTGACGCGGCCGTCGTCGCCGCGCACCCAGAACGGGCCGCCGCCCGGCTCGCCCGTGTTGGGCACCATGCCGGCCATGCGCCAGGGCCGTTCGAGCCGGTCGAGCAGCCACGCACCGGCGGAGGCGTCCGCGGGCGCGGTCTCGCCGAGCGTCCCGCGCACGAAGGCCCCGGCCTCCGCGATGGCGGCGAGGTCGCCCGCGCGCAGCCGCGCCGCCAGCGCGCCACCCTCCGCGTGCAGCTGCGAGACCATGCCGAGCAGCAGCCGTGCCCAGTTCACGCCCTCGGTGCGCAGCCGGCCGACCGCCACGTTGTCGATGTTCTTGAGGAACACGAGGTCGCCGCCCACCGCCTGCAGGTTGGCGAGCAGCGCGCCGTGGCCGGCGGGGCGGAACACGAGCCGCCCCTCGGCGTCCCGGAACGGCCCGCCCGCCGGATCGCCGGCCAGCGTGTCGGTGGCGGCCTGCTGCTCGGAGAACCCCACGTCCATCGCCTGCGGGCCGATCTCGATGGCGGCCCGGATGCGCGCGAGCTCGCGCTCGAATCGGTCGCGATGCTCGGGCGAGACGGTGAAGTGCAGGCGAGTCCGGCCGGCGCGGTCGCCGCTGATGTCGGGCGCCTCCCACAGATGCTCCTCGAACGCGGTGCGGACCACGCCCCGCGCGGCATGGAACGCCAGCAGCCCCTTGGGGGCGTTGGCGTAGTCGAGCCCGTCGCGGCCGAGCAGCGCCTCGAGCAGCGGGCGCCACGGGCCCTCGCGCGCCACGCGGGCCGGCTCGAGCCCGCGCGCGGCGAGCGTGGCGGCGAGCGCATCGGCGAACGCGAAGCGCTCGAGCGACTCGGCGAACTGGGCGAGCGCGCCCGCACCGGCATCCCCCCGGGAGGCGAGCGCACGCACCTCGGCCGGCGGCAGCGGCCCGGGGAGCGACTGCGCGGCGAGCAGGTCCTTGAACATGCGCGAGGCGGCCCCCGAGGCGGGGATGAAGGAACGGATGCGCGAGGCGGCGGCGGCCTCGGCGTGCGCCGACTGCAGCGCCGGCCGCGCCTCGGGCGCCAGGCGGGTGATGCCGTCGCCGGGCGTGCACGGGCGCACCAGCACGGCCGGAGGCGGCGGTGAGGCCAGCAGCGCGAGCTGCCGCGCGGCCTCCGACTCGGGGATGCCCCGTTCGGCCAGCTGCCGGAGATCATCGCTGCCGAATCGCGCTCCGTGCTCGCTCAAGTTCCCTCCTCGACGCGTCTTGCGGGCCTCAAGCCCCGGCTCCGGACGGCCGAGACTCCCATGGGGCCGGCCCGGCCGGCCGAGGCGCCCCCCTATCCCTATCCCGCCGCCCCGCCGAGGGCAAGCGAGGCCGACGCGTGCGCATCCTGGTCGCCGACGACGACTCGGTCATCCGCCTCATCCTCGCCCGCACGCTCACGCAGTGGGGGCACGAGGTCGTGACCGCCGCCGACGGCGACGCCGCGTGGGCGCTGTTCGAGCGCGAGCCGTTCCGCATGGTCATCAGCGACTGGTCCATGCCCGGCGCCGACGGGCTCGAGCTCACCCGCCGCATCCGAGCCAGCGCCGGCCACGGCTACACCTATGTCGTGCTGCTCACCGGCCGCAGCGGCACGGCCGCGCTGGTCGAGGGCATGGATGCGGGCGCCAACGACTTCATGGTGAAGCCGTTCCACGGCGACGAGCTCCGGGCGCGCGTGCGCGCCGGCGAGCGCGTGCTGCAACTGGAGAGCGACCTCGCCGAGCGCGGCCGCCGATTGGGCGAGGCGCTCGCCGCCTCGCGCCGGGACCTCGAGGCCGCAGCCGAACTGCAGCGCGCGCTGCTGCCGCGCCCTGGCCGCGAGTGGCCCGCGGTGCGGTCGGCGTGGCGGCTGCATCCGGCGAATCTCGTCGCGGGCGACGTGTTCGGCGTCCACACGCTGGACGCCCGCCACACGGCGTTCTACCTGCTCGACGTGGCCGGGCACGGCGTCTCCTCGGCGATGCTGTCGTTCTCGCTGAGCCAGATGCTGTCGCCCGAGGGGCTGCTGCTTCGTCCCGCGGCCGGCGGCGGCGCGGCACCGGTGCCTCCCGCCGAGGTGCTCGCGGACCTCAACGCGCGCTTCCAGGCGGACGTGGACTCGATGAAGTACTTCACCATTCTCTACGGCCTGATCGACGCCGAGACCGACCAGATCACCATCGCGCAGGGCGGGCATCCCCCGCCGGTGCTGGCACGAGGCGGCGTGATCGAGCGGATCGGCGAGCCGGGCTTCCCGATCGGCATGCTGCCGGGGCTCGCGTTCGACGAGGAGACGCACGCGTTCGCCCCGGGCGACCGGCTGTTCCTGTACTCCGACGGCGTCACTGAGTGCCCGAACGCCGAGCGCCGGCCGTTCCAGATCGACCGGCTGGAGCAGGCCGTGCGCGAGGGGCGCTCGCGATCGCTCGACGCCACGGTCTCGGCGATCGAGCACGACCTGCGCGCCTGGAGCGCGAGCGAGCACTTCCCCGACGACGTCACGCTGCTCGGGCTCGAGCGGAGGGCGGCATGAGCCACGCCCCCCAGCCCCGCCGGATCGAGCTGCGATTCGACAGCCGGCTCGACCAGGTGCAGTTCGCGGCGCGCGCGCTGAAGGCGCTGTGCATCGAGGCGGGGCTCGAGCCGCGCGCCTCGGCGCTCGTCGAACTGGCGCTGGTCGAGGCGATCAACAACGTGATCCGCCACGCCTACCGCCTCGAGCCCGGGCACCTCGTGGTGGTGACGTTCGTGCACCAGGGCGATGAGCTGCACGTGGAGGTGTGCGACGCGGGCGCCCCCCATCGCGTGCCGCAGCGGCCGCGGTTCGAGTTCGACCCCTCGGACACCGCGAACCTGCCCGAGGGCGGCATGGGGCTGCACCTGATCCACTCGATCATGGATCACGTGGAGTACCGCTCCGCCGCCGGCCGCAACACGCTGGCGATGACCAAGCGCCTGGCGGCGTGAGGCCGCAACGCCGCGCGCCCCCGCCGCCCCCCCGGGGGCGCGGGCGCGCGTGGCTTCGGTGAAAGCGCGGATCAGGCGGCGCGGCGGATCTCGTAACGGCCGGCCTGGCTCACGGCCTCCTGCTCGCTGCGCACGATCGGGAACACGCGGTCCATGCGGGTGAGACGGAACACGTCCATCACCATCTCGCCGGCGTGGCAGATCACCACCGTGCCGTCGCCCTCGAGCCGTTTGTAGCTCGACACGATGGCGCCGAGGCCGGTGCTGTCGAGGAACTGGATGTGCGACAGGTCGAGCACGATGCGGCGGTCCCCGCCCTGGATGTGGCCGGCCATGTGGTCGCGGAAGCTGCCGGCGGCATAGGCGTCGAGCGCCGGCTCCATCGGCTTGACGATGAGCACGGGGCCCTCGTGACGATCCTCGATCTGCATCGGATGGTCCCTCCACGGGGGCATGCGGGGGTGGCGGCTCCCGCCGGCACTCACCGGCGGGCGGCGGGCCCGGGCGCGTACACCCGGGCTTGCACTCCCCCCGGAGTCTCGGCGGCTCCATTGCGGGCTTGAGCCCCCCGGTTGTGCCTGCGCCCACGACTGATAGAGTCCGCCTGCCGCGGCCTCTCCCCCGCGGCAGGAGGCGACTGATGGCATTCGACTGGGGATGGGCGCTGGTCATCCTCGGCGCTCTGATGATCCTGCTCGAGGTGATGCTCGGCGGCTTCGCCGGCTTCGATCTCGTGCTGGTGGGCTCCACGTTCGTGGCCGGCGGTGCGGTCGGGCTGCTGGTCGGCAATCCCGTCGTCGGCGGGCTCACCACGAGCGCGCTGTGCGTGGCCTACATCGTCGTGGGCCGCCGGTATCTGCGGCATCAACTGAAGCCCTCCGAGAAGACCGACAGCAACGTGGACGCGGTCATCGGCCGGAGCGCAGTCGTGCAGGCGCGCATCACGGCGCATGAGGCGGGCATGGTCAAGGTCGGCGACGAGGTGTGGCGGGCCACGCCCGCCCTCGACGCCCAGGGTCCGTTCGAGCCCGGCGCGGTCGTGTCCGTGACCGGGGTGGACGGCGTCACGCTCCAGGTGAGGTGATCGATGGAAGGTCTGCTCTCGGTCCTGATGCTGCTGCTCATCTTCATCGCGCTGGTGTCGCTGGCGCGCTCGGCCCGCATCGTCGCGCAGTACGAGAAGGGGCTGGTGCTCCGACTCGGGCGCTATC